>NZ_JBMDJU010000021.1:0-88275 GCF_057809355.1 Pseudomonas sp. FG29
CACGACCTTGCCAAGGTCGGGGTCGCGAGTTCGAGTCTCGTTTCCCGCTCCAAATAAACGAAAACGCCGCTCAATCGAGCGGCGTTTTCGTTTCTGTCGTTTGCGTTCAGGCCGTTCGTGCCAGATACAGCAGGGCATAGCCCAGCCCGCACAATCCCCAGCCCAGCCAGGGCGAGAACAAGGCGCGCCACAGCCAGTGGCGCGGGGTGAAGCCGACGCCATGGATGAAGGCGCAGGATACGCCCCACATCACCAACATCAGCAGCGAATGGCTGTAGCGCCCCTGGCTGTCGAGCATGGCGCCAGGGTGGATCAACAGCAGCAGCGCCAGCGGTGTTGCCAGCAGCCAGGAGAGCACGCGCATGGGCGCGCGCTCGCTCAGGGCGATGTCACTCATGTTCGCCATCGGTATCGAGATCCTGTGTGGTTTCCAGCCACAGTGCGTTGATGATGCCGAAGCTGCTGGCCAGCAGCACGCCAAGAATCCAGGTGAAGTACCACATCGCGTTTCTCCTCAATACAGGCCGTGGGGGTTGGCTTCGATGCTGCGGTCGTTGAGCTTGCCCCACATCTTCACGTAGCCCCAGAGGGTGTAGATGAGGATGATCGGCACGAAGATGCAGGCGACGACGAACATGATGCCCAGGGTCTTGTGGCTCGATACCGCGTCCCACACCGTGAGGCTGGAGGCTGCATCGAGGCTGGACGGGAAAACGAAGGGGAACAGGGCGAAGCCGGCGGTGCAGATGGCGCCGACGATCATCAGGCTGCTGCCGATGAAGGCCAGGCCGGCGCGCCGCCAGGTGCTGGCGAGGATGGCCAGCAGTGCACCGACCACGCCCAGCGCCGGGGCGATCAGCGTCAGCGGATAGCGGCCGTAGTTACCGAGCCAGCCGGCATTGTCGGCCAGTACCTGCTTGTTCAGCGGGTTCAGCGCGGCGCCGGTATCGATTGCACTGACCAGGCTCATGCCTTTGATGCCAAGGGCCAGCCAGCTACCCGCCAGCAGGAAACCGATGAGGAAGACCAGTGCACTGATATAGGTGGCACGGCGCGAGCGTGCGGCCAGGTCACCTTCGGTGCGCATCATCAGCCAGGCGCCGCCGTGGCTGCAGAGCATGCTCAGGCTGACCACGCCGCAGAGCAGGGCGAAGGGGTTGAGCAGGGCGAAGAAGGAGCCGTGGTAGCTCGAGCGCATCATGTCATCGAGCTGAAACGGCAGGCCGAGAAACAGGTTGCCGAAGGCCACGCCGAATACCAGTGACGGTACCGCGCCGCCAACGAACAGGGCCCAGTCCCAGGCGCTGCGCCAGCGGGTGTTTTCCAGTTTGCTGCGGTAATCGAAGCCCACCGGGCGGCAGAACAGGGCGAACAGCACCAGCAGCATGGCCCAGTAAAGCCCGGAGAAGGCCACCGCGTAGACCATCGGCCAGGCGGCGAACAGCGCGCCGCCGGCGGTGATGAACCACACCTGGTTGCCGTCCCAGTGCGGGGCGATGGTGTTGATGGCGACGCGGCGCTCGTTGTCGGTCTTGCCGACGAAGGGCATCAGCGCCATGGCGCCCATGTCGAAGCCATCGGTGAGGGCGAAACCGATCAGCAGCACGCCGATCAGCACCCACCAGACGAGTTTCAGGGTTTCGTAGTCGAACATGACGAAGTCCTCAGGCGTGGGCCGGCTGCTGTTGTTCGAAGTGATAGCGTCCGCTGTGCAGGCTCGAGGGGCCGAGGCGGGCGAACTTGATCATCAGGTACATCTCCACCACCAGCAGCAGGCTGTAGAAGGCGATCAGCGCGGTCAGCGAACCCCAAATGTCGCCGGTCGACAGGCTGGAGGTGGACAGGTGAACGGGCAGCACTTCACCGATCGACCAGGGTTGGCGGCCATGTTCGGCCACGTACCAGCCGGTCTGCGCGGCGATCCACGGCAGTGGCAGGCTCCACAGTGCCCACTTGAGCAGCCAGGGTTTGCTCTCTTCGTTCTTCTTCGCCGAGGCCCAGAAGGCGCAGGCGAACAGCATCAGCATGAGGAAGCCGCTGGCGACCATGATGCGGAAGGTCCAGAACAGGCTGAACACGTTGGGGATGGTGTCCAGTGCTGCCTGACGGATCTGCGCTTCGCTGGCGTCGACCACATGCTCCGTGTACTTCTTCAGTAGCAGGCCATAACCCAGATCGCCCTTCACCTGATTGAAGGCGGCGATGGTTTCGGCCGACTTGTCGCCACCACGCAGTTGCTCCAGCAGCGCATAGGCCTGCATGCCCGTGCGGATGCGCGCCTCGTGCTCGACGAGCAGATCCTTGATGCCCTTGACCTCCTTGTCCAGCGAGCGGGTGGCGATCAGCCCCAGGGCGTAGGGAATCTTCACCGCGTAGTCGGTACGTTGTTCTTCCTGATTGGGCAGGCCGAACAGAGTGAAGCCGGCCGGTGCCGGATGGGTGTCCCATTCGGCCTCGATGGCAGCCAGCTTGGTCTTCTGCACGTCACCGATCTCGTAACCGGACTCGTCGCCGAGGATGATCACCGAGAGGATCGAGGCCAGGCCAAAAGCCGAGGCGATGGCGAAGGAACGGCGGGCGAAGCCCTGGTCGCGTTTCTTCAGCAGGTAGTAGCTGGAGATGGCCAGGACGAAGATCGAACCAGTAACGTAGCCTGCCGCCACGGTGTGCACGAACTTGACCTGCGCCACCGGGTTGAACAGCAGCGCGCCGAAGTCGGTCAGCTCCATGCGCATGGTCTCGAAGTTGAACTCGGCACCCACCGGGTTCTGCATCCAGCCGTTGGCGATGAGGATCCACAGTGCCGAGAGATTCGAGCCAATCGCCACCAGCCAGGTGACGGCCAGGTGCTGCACCTTCGACAGGCGATCCCAGCCGAAGAAGAACAGGCCGATGAAGGTGGATTCGAGGAAGAAGGCCATCAGCCCCTCGATGGCCAGCGGCGCACCGAAGATGTCACCGACATAGTGGCTGTAGTAGGCCCAGTTGGTGCCGAACTGGAACTCCATGGTCAGCCCGGTGGTGACGCCCAGGGCGAAGTTGATGCCGAACAGCTTGCCCCAGAACTTGACCATGTCCTTGTAGACCTGTTTGCCGGTCATCACGTAGACCGACTCCATGATCGCCAGCAGGAAGGCCATGCCCAGGGTCAGCGGCACGAAGATGAAGTGATACATCGCTGTCATGGCGAACTGCAGGCGTGACAGATCGACGACTGATTCCGAGATCATCTCGGTTTCTCCTCGGTGGGTATTGAAGACGGGGCGGGCTGACCGAACAGGTGCTGCTCAACGCGCTGCTGGCCGTCCTGGGGGACGGTCGGTGCGTTGAACCAGATGGCCTTGATGCCCAGTAACAGGGTCAGCTTGATCAGCAGGATGACGGCGATTTCGCGTACCAGCGGAATGCGCCAGGGGGAGGTGGGTGCGCGCTCGGGCATCTCGATGCTCCGCGTACGCCGGCGCAGGCGATTAGGCCGCGCCGGCAGAATGGATGTGTCCTAATGTTACAGGGTACCCGTAGGGGTATGTAGCGATGGGGATTGATGCAGATCAGGGGAATGTCGATTAGTGGATCAATGCCGCCTGCGGTAGCCCCAGAAACTCAATCGAACGCCGGCAGGTCGGGCGTTAGCAGTTCAAGACCGGCTGCTTGCCAGGCCTCGATACCACCGGCCAGAGACAGCACATTGCGATAGCCCATCTCCCGCAGCGCGTCGGCAGCCAGCGCCGAGCGACCGCTGTTCTTGCAATAGAGAACCAGCTTGAGCGTGCGCTCGGCCAGTTGCGCATCGTTGCTCAGCTTGAACTCCAGAAGACCGCGAGGAATGTTGATGGCGCCGGGAATGTGTGCGGCGCTGTATTCATCCGCCTCGCGCACGTCGATCAGCAGGTCGGCATCGCGGATGGCTGCTTCGGCCTGCGGCACAGCGACTTCGCTGATGCGGGTTTTGGCGGCGAGAACCAGGTCATGAGCGCTTTTCATGGGTATTACCTTGAGTGGGAAGTGGTTGAGAGGATGGCGAGGCGGCTGCAGGGGATAGCTGCTTGAGCGCCTCGAACTGGCTGATGAATACCTGGCCACCGAAGCGCTCCAGGAAGTCGGAGCGGCGTAGCTGATCCATTACCGGCCCCTTGACCTCGGACAGATGCAGTTGAACGCCTGCGGTATGCAGGCGCTCGGCGATGGCGTGCAGCGAATCCAGGGCGCTGGCGTCGATCAGGTTGACTCCCGAGCACATCAGCACCAGGTGGCGCACCTGCGGGCGGAAAGCGATCAGCTCGCCGATGCGCTCTTCCAGATAGCGGGCATTGGGGAAGTACAGGCTCTCGTCGACGCGCAGCGACAGCACGCTGGGGGACTCGATCACGGCGAAGCGCTCGACGTTGCGAAAATGCTCGCTGCCCGGCACCTGGCCGACCACAGCGATGTGTGGCTGGCTGGTGCGCCAGAGAAACAGCAGCAGCGACAAGCCGACGCCGAGCAGGATGCCGGCCTCGACGCCGATCAGCAGCACGCCGAGCAGGGTGGCGACCTGCGCGGCGCCGTCCTGGCGTGAATAACGCCAGGTGTGCCGGAGTGACTTGAGGTCGACCAGACTGAGCACGGCGACGATGATGGTGGCGGCTAGCACGGCTTGTGGCAGGTCGTGCAGCAGGGGCGTCAGCAGCATCACGCTGACGCCGATGCCGAGGGCGGTGAATACGCCAGCCATGGGTGTCTGCGCGCCGGCATCGTAGTTGACCACCGAACGGGCGAAGCCGCCGGTGACCGGGAAACCACCGCTGAACGCCGCGCTGATATTGGCGGCGCCGAGGCCGAGCAGTTCATTGTCCGGCTGGATACGTTGGCGCCGCTTGGCCGCCAGGGTCTGGCCGACCGATACCGATTCGACGAAGCCGACCAGGCTGATCAGCAGCGCCGCGGGCAGCAGCTGCACGGCCAGGTCGAAATCCAGCGTGGGCAGGGTCAGCCCCGGCAAGCCCTGGGGCACCAATCCGACTACCCGGACCCCGGCTTGCTCCAATTGCAGCAGGCCGACAGCGGTAATGGCCACGATGATCGCCAGCACCGGCCCGGCCTTGGCCAGATTGCCCGCCAGTTGTGGCGACAGGCCAAGGCGTTGCAGCAGGGGCTTGAGCTGGGTTCTGGCCCACCACAGCCAGGCCAGGCTGAGGGCGCCGATAAGCAGAGTCGGGCCGTGCGTGGCGGGCAGCGCAGCGAAAAGCTGTGGCAGCAGGTGCGGCAGGTTTTCCCCGGACGCCGAGACGCCGAGCAGGTGCTTGAGCTGGCCGACGGCGATGAGAATGCCGGAGGCGCTGATGAAGCCTGAGACCACCGGATGGCTGAGGAAGTTGGCGATAAAGCCCAGGCGCAGCATGGCCATGGCCGCCAACAGCAAGCCGGACAGCAGGGCCAGGAGCATGGCCGCGCCGGCATATTCGGCGCTGCCACTTGGGAACATGGGCGTGAGCGTGGCAGCCGTCATCAACGACACCACCGCCACCGGGCCAACGGCCAGGGTGCGGCTGGAGCCGAACAGGGCATAGGCCAGCAGCGGCAATATGCTGGCGTAGAGGCCCGTCACCGGTGGCAGACCCGCGAGCATGGCATAGGCCAGGCTCTGCGGAATCAGCATCAGGGTGACGATCAGTGCGGCGAGTCCATCCTGCGCTGCGCTGCCTCGGTCGTAGCGTCTGCCCCAGTCCAGGCAGGGCAGCCAGTGGCTCAGTTTCATTTCTGTTCCTTGCCGAAATCACAGGCAGCGGGCGCCTCGACCACCAGTGGCTGGTGCGGCAGGTGCTTGGGCTCGGCCATCCACTCGCGGCCGCGCAGCATCAGGTCGAAGTAGATGCTCGGCATCATCCGTACCTTGAGATCCCAGGCCAGGCGCCGTGGCACGGCCGGATCTAGCGGGAAGGTGGGCAGCAGTTTGCCGCCGTAGCCGAATTCGGCCAGTACCACCTTGCCGCGTTCCACGGTCAGGGGGCAGGAGCCATAACCATCGTAGATCGCCTGTGGGCCCTTGCCGGCCAGAACAGCCAGTACGTTCTCGGCAACCACGGGCGCCTGTTTACGCACCGCTGCAGCAGTCTTCGCATTCGGTGCGGCGCACACGTCGCCCAGACTGAACACGTTGCCGAAGCGCGGGTGGCGCAGGGTTTCGTGATCGGCCTCCACCCAGCCGTCGGCGCCGGCCAAGGGGCTCTGGCGGACGAATTCGGGCGCGCGCTGCGGCGGTACTGCGTGGAGGAAGTCGAAGGACTTTTCCAGCGTCTTGCTTTCGCCGCTGGCATCGGTCTGCTTGAACCAAGCGCGGCGACCCGGGCCATCGACGGCGATCAGGTTGGTGCTGAAGTTGAGGTGGGCGCCGTAGCGCTCGACGTACTGCATCAGCGGCGGTACGAAGGTCGGTACCCCGAACAAGACGGCGCCGGCTGAACACAGTTCGACATCGATCTGTGGCAGCACACCCTGCTTCAGCCACCAGTCGCAGGACAGGTACAGGGCCTTTTGCGGCGCGCCAGCACACTTGATTGGCATCGGTGGCTGGGTGAACAGTGCGCGGCCCTTGCGCAGGCTCTGCACCAGTTGCCAGGTGTAAGGTGCCAGTTCGAACTGGTAGTTGGATGTCACACCGTTCTTGCCCAGGGTTTCCTTGAGGCCTTCGATACCGTCCCAATGCAGGCTGAGGCCGGGGCAAACGATCAGGGCGCGATAGTTCACCCGGTTACCGTCTTCCAGCACCACGCGCTGCTGATCCGGCTCGAAGCCGGCCACCGCTGCACGGATCCAGTGCGCGCCATGGGGGATGCAGCGCGCCATCGGCCGTTCGGTGCGGGCGCGGTCGAAGATGCCGGCGCCCACCAATGTCCAGCCTGGTTGGTAATAGTGCTGCTCACGGGGTTCGATCACGGCGACGCGCAAGTCGGCATTGCGCTTGAGCAGGCTGGCGGTCACCGCGCAACCGGCGGCGCCACCACCTACCACCACCACGTCATAGCGTTGGGTAGGTGTGTTGCTCGGTTGCGCCTGGGTAAGCGGTGCCTGCTGCCAGCGTTGCTCCAGGCGCGGCGCCAGACCGCTGAGGTCGTAACCCTGTGCGCCTGCCGTGCTCAGCAATACCTGCGGGTCCAGATGGTGGGCTTCGCTCAGCGCCCACAGGCTGGTGGAGCGGGTACCTGTCCGGCAGAACGCCAGCAGTGGGCCACGTATTTCCCCGAGCAGGGCGCTGAAGGAGCTGACATCTTCATCGCTGATCTGCCCGGACGTTACCGGCAGGTAGTGGTAGTCGAGGCCGCTGGCCTTGGCCGCGGCAGCCATTTCGGCGGAGCTGGGTTGGCCTTCACCTTCACCATCTGGACGGTTGTTGATCACGCTGCGAAAGCCGGCAGCGGCGAGCATGCCCATGTCGCCAGGTTGTAACTGAGCAGCCACGGCAATGAAGGGCGTCAGACGCTTGAGTGATTCCATGGTGATGACCTCAGAGGACGTCCAGGGGGATCTTCAGGTAGCGGGTGCCGTTGTCTTCGGCAGGCGGCAGCTTTCCGGCGCGCATGTTGATCTGCACCGAAGGCAGTATCAGGTTGGGCATGCCCAGTGTGGCGTCACGCTGGCGCCGCATGGCGACGAAATCAGCTTCGGCGATGCCCTGGTGAACGTGGATGTTGTGCGCGCGTTCCTCGGCCACCGTGGTCTGATTGCGGAAGTCATCGCGGCCCGGCGCCTTGTAGTCGTGACACATGAACAGACGGGTTTCGCCGGGCAGGGCGAACAGCTTCTGGATCGACTGGTAAAGGATGTGCGCATCGCCGCCGGGGAAGTCGCAGCGCGCGGTGCCGTAGTCAGGCATGAACAGGGTGTCGCCGACGAAGCCGGCATCACCGATCAGGTAGGTCATACAGGCTGGGGTATGGCCGGGCGTATGGATGGCTCGCGCCTGCAACTCGCCGATGTGGAAGGAGTCGCCATCGTGGAACAGGCGGTCGAACTGGCTGCCATCGGTGGCGAATTCGCTGCCGGCGTTGAACAGCTTGCCGAAGGTGTTCTGCACCACGGTGATGTGCTCGCCGATGGCCAGCTTGCCGCCCAGCTCACGCTTGAGATAGGGCGCGGCGGACAGATGATCGGCGTGTACGTGGGTCTCCAGCAACCATTCGACGTGCAGGCCGCGCTCCTTGACGAAGGCGATGATGCGGTCTGCGCCGGCGTGTGAGGTGCGCCCGGAGGCCGGGTCATAGTCAAGCACCGAGTCGACGACCGCGCAGTGCTGCGTGGCAGGATCGATGACGACGTAGCTGTAGGTGTAGGTGGCAGGGTCGAAGAATTCGACGACATCGGGATGCATGGTCAGGCTCCTCTCTTATACCCGTGGGGGTATTTTAATTAAGAGTAAGCGTAACTGTTTTTTGGTTCTATGCTTAGATTAAAAATGAATAATAAAAGAGGCCTTGTTCGGGACGGCTATAACCGTCGGGCCAACTTGCCGCGGCGTCTGGCGCGTGAGGGATGGGCCAGATTCGGCGCGCGCGAGCGGCGCGCCGGGAGGGCATCAGGTGTACTTGGTAAAAATCTCGCGTACGCGCTGCAGTGAGGCCTCGGTGTCCTGCTCAGGGTCGAGCATGGCTTCTTCGATTAGGCAGGTCAGCATCAGCCGGTAGGACTTGTCCAGCGCGCTACGCGCCGCCGAGAACTGCTGGGCGATGGCGGCACAGTCCTCGCCGCGCTTGATCATCGCCTGGATGCCACGGATCTGTCCCTCGACCCGGGCCAGGCGCTTGAGCATCGCCTGCTGCTGTTCGAGCATGCGTGCGTGCAGGTCGGTAGTCTCGGTCATTGCGTTTCCTGTGCGAGGGGGTGAGTCAGGGTAAAGGCGCCGCGAAGTTCGCCGACCTTATAACCGCGGGCCTGATCGTGCGGATAATACTGGTCAATGGCCTCTTGTACCTCTGCTTTGATCGAGGTGCCATGACAGGCCATGCAAGGCTCGCCAACGGCAATGGCTTGCATGTAGCGATATTCGCCGTCGACTTCTTCGCCGTAGCGTAATTCCTTGATCGGCGTTCCGGCTGACGCGGCTTCGGCAAAACGCTCGAGCACATTGCGCTCCCAGGCATCAGGGGCATTGTTCGGGTTGCGTACCTTGAGTGAGGTGCGGCCCAGTTGCCAGGCTTGCTGGCTGTGCTCGCTGGCGATCTGTGGCGCCAGCGCCTGGCAGGCCTGTACTGCTGCAATCGGCCCGCCATCGGCGATGGCCTGGCGTACCGTGCCCAGCAAATGCTCGGCGAATGGTGGGATCTGTGCCGCGGCTTCGTCTTGCCAGGGGGCGGCGGCGTGTGCGGCGGTGCAGGCGAACAATGTGGCGAGCAGGATTGGGCGCATGATCAGGTCTCATAAATACTGGTGGGGGTATTTATGCATGAAAATGCAAAGCCTGTCATCGCAGTTGCCTGCGACATTCTGACCAGTGGAATGGTTAGCGGTTGATCAGTGCTTGGCGCCGTCGGTAGACAGCGCCAGCAGCTGTTTTTCCTGATTCCAGTCGAAGGGTTCGTCGTTCTCTTCGGCTTCGAAGCGACGCTCGTCGAGGGCCTGGTACAGGGCGATTTCCTCGTCGGGCATGAAGTGCAGGCAGTCGCCGCCGAAGAACCACAGCAGATCGCGTGGCACCAAGTGGGCGATCTGTGGGTAGCGGTGGAATACCTGGCTGATCAGATCCTGGCCCAGGTACTGGCTGGATACCGGGTCGCGCGGCAGTTCGGCGAGCAGTTCGTCGTAGCGCTCGAGGAACAGGGCGTGGCTGTCGTCGAGCACCTGTTCGGCTTCGCCCAGGGCGACGAGAATGCCGCGCAGGTGGTTGAGCAGGGCGAGGTGGTGGTCGAGGTGGCTGGCCATGGTGCGGTTTCCTGAAGGGTAAAACGGGCGCAGGAGTATAGAGTTCCTGGCGCCCGCTGTCCCGTTTGGGTGGCTTTCGTGGGAGAGGGGCTTCAGTTGCGACCAAAGAAAATCGCGGCTGAAGCCCCTCCCACGAAGCGCTGGGTTAGCGCACCTTGCCGCGGCTGAGCTTGAGCTCGTCCTTGGCGAAATCGTCGACATCGATGACCCGACGTCGCGCCGCTTCGGCTGCTTGCAGGTGCTGACCCTGTTCGCTGTCGAGGATGCCGGCGGCAATTGCCGCTTCGATGGCGTCCTGGCCCGGCACCGGTTGCAGGCTGCCGTCCTTGAGCGCCTGGTGCAGACGCTTGCGTGCGGCCTGGCTGGCCTGCACCAGGTTCATCGCATGCTGCAGGGCGCCGACCGAATCCTGATCGGCCTGCGGGCGATAGCAGCCTTCCAGCACCGACTCCAGTGCCGGGTCGCCGGCCTGACGGCCGATGATCGCCGCCACTTCGGCGTCCAGCGTATCGCTCGGGCCGTTATGACGACGGCCAAGCGGGAACACCAGCACCTTCAGCAGGCAGCCGAACAGGCGGTTGGGGAAGTTGCTCAGCAGGTCATCCAGCGCTTGCTCGGCGTGGTAGAGGTTTTCTTCCATGGCCCAGCGCAGCATCGGTCTCACGGCTTCCTGATAATCCAGGTCGTGGTAACGCTTGAGCGCGGCCGAGCCCAGGTAGAGGTGGCTGAGCACGTCGCCGAGGCGTGCTGACAGGCGTTCGCGCCGCTTCAGGTCTCCGCCGAGCAGCATCATGCTGCTGTCGGCACACAGGGCGAACGCCGCCGCAAGACGATTGAGCGCGCGGTAGTAGGGCTGGCTGAGACCGTCGCCGGGCACCGCGCCCAGGCGGCCCAGGGTCAGGCCGAGCAACAGACTGCTGGCGGCGTTGCCGACGGCGAAGCCGATATGGCTCATCAGCAGCGAATCGAATTCGGCCAGCGCTTGATCCTGGTCGTCGCGGTCGGCCAGGGCCATTTCCTTGAGCACGTACGGATGGCAGCGAATGGCACCCTGGCCGAAGATCATCAGGTTGCGCGAGAGGATGTTGGCGCCCTCGACGGTGATGAAGATCGGCGCCCCCTGCCAGGAGCGGCCCAGGTAGTTGTTCGGGCCCATGATGATGCCCTTGCCGCCGTGCACGTCCATGGCGTGGCCGATGCATTCGCGGCCGCGTTCGGTCAGGTGGTACTTGAGGATTGCCGACAGCACCGAGGGTTTTTCGCCCAGGTCGACGGCGTTGGCGGTGAGGATGCGTGCGCTGTCCATCAGCCAGGCGTTGCCGCCGATGCGCGCCAGCGCTTCCTGAATGCCCTCGAAGGCCGCCAGCGGCACATTGAACTGCTCACGCAGTTGCGCGTACTGACCGGTGACGAGGCTGGTGAACTTGGCGGCGCCAGTGCCGACCGCCGGCAGGGAGATGGAGCGGCCGACCGACAGGCAGTTCATCAGCATCATCCAGCCTTTGCCGAGGTACTCCTGGCCACCGATCAGGTAATCCAGCGGAATGAACACGTCCTTGCCCGAGTTCGGCCCGTTCATGAAGGCGGCGCCCAGCGGCAGGTGGCGACGGCCGATTTCCACACCGGGGGTATCGGTGGGGATCAGCGCCAGGCTGATGCCGAGGTCTTCCTTGTCGCCTAGCAGATGATCCGGGTCGTAGGCCTTGAAGGCCAGGCCGAGCAGGGTGGCCACCGGGCCGAGGGTGATGTAGCGCTTTTCCCAGTTCAGGCGCAGGCCGATCACTTCCTCGCCGTTGTACTGACCCTTGCAGATGATCCCGGTGTCCGGCATGGCGCCGGCATCGGAGCCGGCCAGCGGGCCGGTGAGGGCGAAGCAGGGAATGTCTTCACCGCGTGCCAGGCGTGGCAGATAGTGCCGGCGTTGCTCGTCGGTGCCGTAGTGCAGCAGCAGTTCGGCCGGGCCGAGGGAGTTGGGCACCATCACGGTGGAGGCCAGGTCGCCGCTACGGGTTGCCAGCTTCATCGCCACCTGCGAGTGGGCGTAGGCGGAAAAACCCTTGCCGCCGTATTCCTTGGGAATGATCAGGGCGAAGAAACCATGCTGCTTGATGTGCTCCCAGGCCTTCTCCGGCAGATCCATCTGCTGGCCGACCTGCCAGTCGCTGATCATCGCGCAGAGTTCTTCGGTGGGGCCGTCAAGGAAGGCTTGTTCCTCTTCGCTCAGCTTGGCCTTGGGGTAGGCCAGCAGCTTGTCCCAGTCGGGCTTGCCGCTGAACAGCTCGCCATCCCACCACACGGTGCCGGCTTCGATGGCGTCGCGTTCGGTGGCTGACATCGGCGGCAGCACGCGCTGGAACCAGGCGAACAGCGGGCTGGTGAACAGTTGCCGGCGCAGGTCGCTCAGCAGAACGAAGGCAGCGACGGCGCCGGTGACGATCCACAGCAGCAGTTGCAACCAGCCCGGCACCGGGCTGAACAATGCCATGGCGAGCAGATAGGCTGCGGTGATGCCGAGGGCGGGTAGGGCAGCGGTGCGGCTGTGGGCCAGGTAGGTGACCCCGAGCAGCAAAACCAGCAACCAGATGACGAGCATGTGCATTCCTCCATGATTCGAACGGGCGACGCACCGAGCATAGCCATAAATGGCGGCAGGGGCGCTGAGCTTGGCCGGATCGCCGTCAGCGTGGCGCAATGGCCAGGATTGGACTGCAGCGAACTTCAGGAGAACCCGTCATGCAGACCTGTCTACGCTCCGGCCGCTTCATTGACAGTGACCGCCCGGCGCTTGTCGAGTTCGCCGAACCTTGGTCTGGCCACGGTTTCCTGAGTATCGGGTCTGACGGCGTGCTGTGGGCCGACGGCTTTATCGACTCAGTCGATAATCAACATCGCCAGTACGGTCTTTTCTCCGCGCGTCCGGGTCGGTAGGGTGCATGCCAGCCAGAAGTGGGCGAAACACACGGTTGCAATCCTGTGCCATCGCCCACACCTTTAAGCACCTCTCTCTCGCGCGGGAAACCCCATCTTCATGAGCTCCGCCCTGACCATCCGCCAGTTGACCAAGACCTACGGAAACGGCTTCCAGGCCCTGCACGGTATCGATCTGGACGTCGCCGAAGGTGACTTCTTCGCCTTGCTCGGCCCCAATGGCGCCGGCAAATCCACTACCATCGGCGTGCTCTCCACGCTGGTGAACAAGAGCAGCGGCACGGTCAGCGTATTCGGTCACGACCTTGATCGTGAACCCTACGCGCTCAAGCGCTGCCTCGGCGTGGTGCCGCAGGAGTTCAACTTCAACCAGTTCGAGAAGGTGTTCGACATCGTCGTCACCCAGGCCGGCTACTACGGCATCCCGCGTTCCATCGCCAAGCAGCGCGCCGAGCAGTACCTGACTCAGTTGGGGCTGTGGGAAAAGCGTGACGTCGCTTCGCGCGAGCTGTCCGGCGGCATGAAGCGCCGGCTGATGATCGCCCGCGCCCTGGTACACCAGCCGCGTCTGCTGATCCTCGACGAACCGACTGCCGGCGTGGACATCGAGCTGCGCCGTTCGATGTGGAGCTTCCTCACCGAACTGAACAAGCAGGGCACCACTATCATTCTCACCACCCATTACCTGGAGGAGGCCGAGCAGCTCTGCCGCAACATAGGCATCATCGATCACGGCCGCATCGTCGAGCTGAGCAGCATGAAGGATCTGCTGAAAAAGCTGCATGTCGAGACCTTCCTGCTCGACCTCAAGGACTCCTACAACGAGGCGCCGAACCTGGTCGGCTACCCGGTGCGCCTGGTCGATCACCACACCCTGGAGGTGCAGGTGGAGAAGAGCCAGGGCCTCAATGCGCTGTTCCAGCAACTGGCGCAGCAGCAGGTGCAGGTACTTAGCCTGCGCAACAAGAGCAATCGCCTGGAGGAGCTGTTCGTCTCCCTGGTGGAAAAGAACCTGGCCAAGGTGGCGCAATGAATACCCCGTACCTCAACAGCGAATTTGCCGCCAACCTGGTGGCCCTGCGTACCATCGTTCACCGCGAAATCCGCCGCTTCGTGCGCATCTGGCCGCAGACCCTGCTGCCACCGGCGATCACCATGGTTCTGTACTTCGTCATCTTCGGCAACCTGATCGGCCGGCAGATTGGCGACATGGGTGGCTTCACCTACATGGAGTACATCGTGCCGGGGCTGATCATGATGTCGGTGATCACCAACAGCTACGGCAACGTGGTGTCGAGCTTCTTCGGCAGCAAGTTCCAGCGCAACGTCGAGGAATTGCTGGTGTCGCCGGTATCGCCGCACACCATCCTCATCGGCTTCGTCGTCGGTGGCGTGTTGCGCGGGCTGGCGGTGGGCGTGATCGTCACCTGCCTGTCGCTGTTCTTCACCCATCTGCAGGTGCATCACCTGGGTATCACCGTGCTGGTGGTACTGCTGACGGCGACCATCTTCTCCCTCGGCGGCTTCGTCAACGCCGTGTATGCGCGCAACTTCGACGATATCTCGATCATCCCGACCTTCGTGCTGACGCCTTTGACCTACCTGGGTGGGGTGTTCTACTCCATCTCCTTGCTGCCGCCGTTCTGGCAGACGGTGTCGCTGGGCAATCCGATCCTGCACATGGTCAACGCGTTCCGCTACGGCATCCTCGGCGTATCCGATATTCGTATCGGCGTGGCCATCGGTTTCATGCTGCTGGCGACTGCCGCGCTCTATACGCTGTGCATTCGTTTGCTGATCAGTGGCCGCGGCATGCGCCAGTGACGCTTTTGTGGGAGCGGATTCATCCGCGATTTTCGCGGCGCAACTGGGCTTAAA
Organism: Pseudomonas sp. FG29; assembly: GCF_057809355.1. Taxonomy (NCBI): domain Bacteria; kingdom Pseudomonadati; phylum Pseudomonadota; class Gammaproteobacteria; order Pseudomonadales; family Pseudomonadaceae; genus Pseudomonas; species Pseudomonas sp. FG29. The sequence goes on from NZ_JBMDJU010000021.1 coordinate 14,701, forward strand.
CGTTAATGTGTAGCCCGGATGAAATCCGGGAGTCTTCCCGCACCATCCCCGGATTTCATCCGGGCTACGCTTGAGTGCTCGCGGCTGAAGCCGCTCCTACAGGATGTAGCGGCGACCGAAAAAACATAGCGAAATAACTTGCGTACCTGTCAGTGACACAGCAGCCGGTTAGACTCCGCCTCTACCAAGAAAAAGGGGCTGATCATGACCGTGCTGTTACGTGCGCTTCCATTGTGGTTGCTGGCTGCATTCGCTCTGCCAGTGAGTGCAGCCGAAGGCCCAATGGTCGAGGTCGTGCCGGTGCGGCAGATGGAGGTGCGCGACGAGCTGATTACCTTCGGCTCGCTGCGTTCCGACGAGTCGGTGATGATCCGCCCGGAAATCGAAGGGCGCCTGGCTACCCTGCATTTTCGTGAAGGCCAGGCGGTAACTGCGGGCGATCTGCTGGTCAGTCTCGACGACGCCATTGCCCGCGCCGAATTCGCTCAGGCCCGCGCCAACCTCGATCTGGCCGAGAAGAACCATCAACGGGCGCAGATGCTGTTCCAGCGTGGAGCCAGTAACGCCCAGGCGCTGGACGAAGCGCAAAGCCAGTTGCAGGCCGCTCGAGCCGCGCAGGCACTGGCCCAGGCGCGCCTCGACAAGACCCAGATCAAGGCGCCCTACGACGGCACGCTCGGCCTGCGCCAGGCCAGTGTCGGCGACTACCTCAGCGCCGGGCAGAACATCGTCAACCTGGAAGTGCTCGACCCGCTCAAGGTCGACTTCCGCATTCCGCAGAAGGCCGTGGCCCAGGTGCGTCTGGGGCAGACCGTTGAGATCACCCTCGATACCTTTCCGGGCGAGCGCTTTCGCGGCGAGATCTACGCCATCAACCCGCGCCTGGACGAAGCCGGACGCAGTCAGGCGATCCGCGCGCATATCGGCAACGCTGATCGCCGTCTGCGTCCGGGCCAGTTCGTCCGCGTTTCGGTGATTCTCGACGTGCGCTCCGACGCACTGGTGATCCCCGAGGAAGCGGTGATGCCGCAGGGTGACAAGCTGCTGGTCAATTTGCTGGTCGATGACAAGGTCGAGCGCCGCGAGGTGAAGCTGGGCAAGCGCTTCGATGGCCTGGTCGAGGTGCGTGAAGGCCTGCAGGGTGACGAGACCATCATCAGCGCCGGCTGGCAGCGGGTGCGCGAGGGCTTGGCCGTGCGCAGCAAGAGCGGGGAGCGCCAGCCGTGACGCTCTCTGATGTCTGCATCCGCAGGCCGGTATTCGCCACCGTCCTGTCGCTGATCGTCGTGCTGCTGGGGCTGATGGCCTACGACCGCCTCAACGTGCGCGAATACCCCAATATCGATGTACCCATCGTCACCGTGCAGGTCACCTATCCAGGGGCCAGCCCGGAGATCATGGAGTCGCAGGTGGCTCAGCCGGTGGAGGACGTGCTCTCCGGCATCGAGGGGCTGGATTTCGTCACCTCCATCAGTCGCGCGGAAAACACCCAGATCACCGCCCAGTTTCGCCTCGGACGCAGCGCCGACGAGGCGGCCAACGATGTGCGTGACCGTCTCGGCCGGGTGCGCAGCCTGCTGCCGGACGAGGTCGACGAGCCCATCGTGCAGAAGGTCGAGGCCGACGCCCAGCCGGTGATCTGGATTGCCTTCCATAGCCAGCAGCACAGCGCCATGGAGATCACCGATGTGTTGGAACGGGTGATCAAGGATCGCCTGCAGACCATTCCTGGCGTCTCCGAAGTGCAGGTGCGCGGTGCGCGTACCTTTTCCATGCGCATCTGGCTCGACCCGGAAAAGCTCGCCGCGCACAACCTCACCGTGCAGGACGTCGAGGATGCCCTGCGCCGGCAGAACGTGGAAATCCCGGCCGGGCGCATCGAGTCGCGCGAGCGCGAGTTCAGCGTGCTGTCGGAAACCGATCTGCGTACCCCACAGCAGTTCAACGAACTGATCCTGGATGACTCGCAAGGCTATCTGCTGCGCCTGTCCGATGTTGGCCGCGCCGAGATTGGCCCGCGTGACGAGCGTAGCGTCGTGCGCTTCAACGGCCTGCCGGCGGTGACCCTGGGCCTGGTCAAGCAGGCCACGGCCAACCCGCTGGATATTTCCGACGGGCTCCAGGCCGCCTGGCCCGAGATCAAGGCGTTGTTGCCCGACGGCATGAAGATGACCGTGGCCAACGACAACTCGCAATTCATCCGCGAGTCCATCGACAACGTCTTCACCACCATCTGGGAAGCCGTGGCGCTGGTTATCCTGATCATCTTCATCTTCCTGCGCTCGCTGCGTGCCACGCTGATCCCGCTGGTGACCATTCCGGTGTCGCTGATCGGCGCCTTCGCCCTGATGTCGCTGATGGGCTTCACCATCAACACCCTGACGCTGCTGGCCATGGTGTTGGCCATCGGCCTGGTGGTGGACGATGCCATCGTCATGCTGGAGAACATCCACCGCCATATCGAGGCGGGGATGAAACCCATGCAGGCAGCGTTCAAGGGCAGCCGCGAGATCGCCTTCGCGGTGATCGCCATGACCCTGACGCTAGCGGCAGTATTCGCGCCCATCGGTTTCATGCAGGGCACCACCGGCAAGTTGTTCACCGAGTTCGCCTGGACGCTGGCCGGCTCGGTATTGGTGTCGGGCTTCGTGGCTCTGACGCTGACGCCGATGATGTGTGCGGTGCTGCTCAGGTCGCACCAGCACGAGCCACGTCACGGTCGCGTGTACAACCTGATCGAAGGCTTCCTCAACAGCCTGACCTACAGCTACAAGCACAGCCTGGAGCGTGCATTGCAGGCCTGGCCGCTGGTGCTGGGCGTGCTGCTGGCGGCCTTCGTGCTCTGCGCCTGGCTGTTCGGTGGCCTGCGTTCGGAGCTGGCGCCGACCGAGGACACCGGCACCATCGTCGGCGTGTTCAATGGCCCGGATGGCGCCACCATCGACTACACCGCGCGCTATGCCCGCGAGGTCGAGGCGGCTTATGCGAGCATTCCAGAGGTCAACCGCTATCTGGTGGTGGCGGGGTTCCCCACGGTGGCACAGGGCATTTCCTTCATGAAGTTGGAGGATTGGGGGGATCGCGTGCGCACCCAGTTCGAAATCCGCAATGAACTGCTGCCGAAACTGCAGGACATCGCCGGCATGCGCGTCACGCCAGTCAACCGCCCGCCGCTGGGGCAGAGCGCGCGCAACCAGCCGATCAACTTCGTCATCCGCTCGTCCATGGAATATGCCGAGCTGCAGGGTTACGTCGACCAACTGATGGAGCGCGTACGTGACTATCCGGGGCTGGAAGGGCTCGACAGCGACCTCAAGCTCAACTCGCCGCAGCTCAAGATCACGGTCAATCGCGAGCAGGCCGTGGCGGTCGGTACCGACGTGTCGGTGATCGGGCGTAGCCTGGAAAGTCTGTTCGGCAGCCGTCAGGTGACGCGCTTCAAGCAGAACGGCGAGCAGTACGACGTGCTGGTGCAACTGCAGGACATCGATCGCAGCAACCCGCAGGATCTGGATCGCGTCTACGTGCGCGACCGTGATGGCGGCATGGTGCAGTTGTCCAACCTGATCGAAGTGCGCGAGACCGTGGCGCCGCGCGAGCTCAACCACTTCAACCAGTTGCGCGCGGTGACCATCAGCGCCAACGTCGGCACCGGCTACACCCTGGGCGAGGCCCTGAATCATCTGGAGGCGGCTGCACGCGAGGTGTTCCCGCCGGAGACGCAGTATGACTACACCGGCACCTCGCGGGATTTCAAGGAATCCAGCTCGGGCATCCTGCTGATCTTCGCCCTGGCGCTGGCCTTTATCTTCCTGGTGCTGGCCGCGCAGTTCGAAAGCTTCAGCGATCCGCTGATCATCCTGTTCAGCGTGCCTCTGTCGATGGCCGGCGCCTTGTTGGCGCTGACGCTGTTCGGTGGCACCTGGAACATCTATTCGCAGATAGGCCTGGTGACCCTGATCGGCCTGATCACCAAGCACGGCATCCTTATCGTCGAGTTCGCCAACCACCTGCTGCGCGAGGGCAAGGCCCTGCGTGAGTCGGTGATCGAGGCCTCGGTGCAGCGCCTGCGACCGATCCTGATGACCACCGGTGCCATGGTGCTGGGTTCGCTGCCGCTGGCTATCGCCACAGGCGCTGGGGCCGAAAGCCGCCAGCAGATTGGCCTGGTGATCGTCGGAGGGCTGCTGGTCGGTACCTTCTTCACGCTTTATGTGATCCCGACGCTCTATCTGCTGCTGCGTCGCTGGGCGCCGCTGCGCAAGATCGAGGAAGAACCGGTGGTGGTCGGCTGAATCCTGTAGGAGGCGCTTTAGCGGCGAGCTTTTGCAGCTGTTGCGGCTGCGACTGCGGGGATGCAGGAGGTAGAGCGGAGCAGGATGCCCGAGCCGAAAACCCCTCCCATGGGGCACTGCGCGACTGATCGTTGGGGTAGGAGCGAGCTTTTCTCGCGAAGCTTCTTGCTGTAAGGCAATTCGCGAGCAGAGCTCGCTCCGACAGGTGGCCGGCGTCGTGCTTCGCGGGTGCGGCGTCGCATTCAACCCGCTAAACTCGTGCGGTTTTAGCCACCCCGGATTGCGCACCATGCAGCACCCCGCCGAACATTCCCCGCTTGGTAAGTCCAGCCAGTACATCGCCGAGTACAGCCCCGAGTTGCTGTTCCCCATTTCGCGCACCACCAAGTGGGCTGAGCTGGGCCTCGACGGCACCAACCTGCCGTATCAGGGCGTGGACTACTGGAACTGCTACGAGCTGTCCTGGCTGCTGCCGTCCGGCAAGCCAGTGGTGGCCATCGGCGAGTTCGCCATCCCGGCCGACTCGCCGAACATCATCGAGTCGAAGTCCTTCAAGCTTTACCTCAACTCGCTGAATCAGTCGGCCTTCGCCACCTGGGACGACGTGCAGGCGACTCTGGTGCGAGACCTCTCGGCAGTGGCCGGCAAACCGGTGGCGGTGCGTCTGCGTTCGTTGAGTGAAGTGTCTGCTGAGGGCGTGGCGACACTGCCGGGGCAGTGCATCGATGAGCTGGATATCAGCGTCAGCCAGTACGATCACCCGCAACCCGAACTGCTGCGCTGCGATGCTGAGCGGGTGGTGGAGGAGAGCCTGCACAGCCATCTGCTCAAGTCCAACTGCCCGGTCACTGGCCAGCCGGACTGGGGCAGTTTGGTCGTCGAGTATCGCGGTGCCGCGCTGGATCACGCCAGCCTGCTGGCCTATCTGGTGAGCTTCCGCCAGCACGCCGATTTTCACGAGCAGTGCGTGGAGCGCATCTTCCTTGACCTGCAGCGCCTGCTGCAGCCGCAGTCACTGACCGTCTACGCGCGCTACGTGCGTCGCGGCGGGCTGGATATCAACCCTTACCGCAGCACCGAGGCGATCACGCCGGAAAATGGTCGTCTGGCGCGGCAGTGATCCATGAAAAATGCCGCTTGGACAATGCGGCCATTGTAGGAGCCCCGCACGGGGCGAGGCTTTTCCCGTCAGTTCCGGCCTGGTTCGCGGCGGGGCGCCGCTCCTACACCTTCGATGCGTCGAGGCTTGGCCAGGAGGCATTGGCTAGGCGGCGACATTGGGCTTGAAACGCCAGGTCTGAACCGGAGCAGGGCATTCAGATGCCCATGTTGGCCAGGCTCTGCATGATGTTGCGCAGGGTGCCGGCGAGGGTGGGGTGGCTGGCTTCGAAGCGTTCCACCGCCAGATTGACGCCATCGACCAGCGTGGCGTCGGGCGCTGCCGCCGCTTCGCGTGCCAGTTGCACTTCGATTTCCTGCGTCAGCAGGTAAAGCGAGGCGCGTTCTTCTTCACTGAGCGGCGTGTCCTGGGCCAGGTGTTGCTGGAGGGCTTCCAGTTGCTGCTGCAGGTCGCTTGCTGGCATAGATGTTCTCCTTGTCGAATCGGCATAGGCATTGACCCCCGGCACCGCCGGAAGTTTTCAGCCCGTACCTGAAGGTTAATCCAAGCCCGCCGGCTTTGCCTGATCCCGATCAAGCCCTCAGGGCTTTTCGCCCTTGCTTCTGCGCAGGCCGATGTCGTCCAGGCTCGCCTCGATCTCGCCCAGATGATCGACCACCGAATGCACGCCAAGGCGGTAAAGATGCAGCGTGGCTTCGGCCCGCAAGCGTTCCTGCTCGTTACTGGCCAGTGCCTGCCAGTCGGCTGCAGCATGGCCGCCCAGCACGCCACTGATTGCCAGGCCGATCGTCCAGCAGCCCGCATTGAGCCCCGCTTGCAACAGCAGCGGATTACCGCTGACCAGGATGCAGCCATCCAGGCGTTCAACTCCCAACTGGCTCAGCGCCTGCCAGCAGCTGTCCGGCGCCGGCCAGGCCCTGGCTTGGCGCGGCAGCACCGGCATGATCGAGCCCGGTAGCGCCTCTGCCAGGCAGGTGCTGGCGTCCGCAGGCAGGCTGTCGAGCCAGGCGCAGGGTATGCCTTGGGCGGCCAGGGCATCGAGCAAGCGTTCGGTGCCCGGTGTCGGCTCGGCATGTTCACAGGCCACTTCGCTCAACGCTTGCAGCAGCACTCGCAGTTGCTCGGCGGTAGCGGGTCTGCCCAGCGAGACATTCAGGGCCTGTTGCGGGCTGAGTAGAGAATCGGCAAATGTCGCGGCAGGATAGCGGCGCTGCAGGGCGACGGGCAGCGTGCGCGCACCGAAGTCGACCAGGCAGCCGGAAAGCTCGAAGAGTAGGGCGGTCGGAGGGCAGAGCATGGCATCGTCCGTGGCAGTGGCACGATCCAAGTTACTGCGTGTGGATGACCGAAAGATGACGGTCAGATGACGCTGAGCTGGGCACGCAGGTGTTCCGGCAAGGCCACGGACTTGCCGCTGGCATGGTCGATCCACACCAGTTTGCAATAGCCCTCTCCGTACAGGCTGAGAGGATCCTCCCGGGTGCTCAGCCGATGTTCGATCACCAGGCTGCTGCGCCCCACGGCGCCGGCCCTCAACTCGACCACCACGGTTGCGGGATGCACCACGGGTTTCAGGTAAGTGTGCTGGGTCTGCAGGATCACCGGGCCACAAGCGGCACCGCCCATCGCCACTCCAGCCTGTTCGAACCAGGCGACGCGAGCTTCCTCGAGGTACTGCATGTAGAGGATGTTGTTGACATGCCCATAGCTGTCCATGTCGCCCCAGCGAACGGGGATATGCGCGGTATGCAGAAGTGTCTTATCGGTCATCACAAATCTTCGCTATGCTGCCCAACCATGGCGCCTGGCTATATACTACGCGGCCTTCGGCCCGTTGGCGGTGGCCACATTATTCCCTCAAGGAGAGATTTCAAATGCATGTGATCGGTGCTCGCTGGATCGCGCGCCTTGGCGGCCTGATGGCCCTCGTTGGTCTGAGCCTGTTGCCTGCGATGAGTCAGGCCGCTTCCGAGGACGATCCGTGGGAAGGCTTCAACCGCCCCATCTTCCGCTTCAACGATACGGTCGACACCTATGCACTGAAGCCGATCGCGCAGGGCTACCGTGCCGTCACTCCGCAGTTTGTCGAAGATGGCGTGCATAACGTATTCGGCAACATCGGTGACGTTGGCAACCTGGCCAACAACCTGCTGCAGGGCAAGCTGCACAACGCCGGCGTCGACACCAGCCGCCTGATCTTCAACACCACCTTCGGCTTGCTGGGCTTCTTCGATGTGGCCAAGCACATGGGCTTGCGCAAGAGCGACGAAGACTTTGGCCAGACTCTCGGCGTCTGGGGGCTCGATAGCGGGCCTTATCTGGTCATCCCGTTCCTCGGCCCCAGCACCGTGCGTGATGCCGCCGGTCGGGTTCCAGATTCGTTCCTGCAACCCTATCCCTACATGGATCATGTCCCCACGCGTAACGTGACCATGGGTGTGGAAGTGATCGATACCCGCGCCAACCTGTTGCAGGCCGAGCGTCTGATCAGCGGTGACAAGTACATCTTCATCCGCAACGCCTACCTGCAGAGCCGCGAGTTCAAGGTCAAGGATGGTGAAGTCGAAGACGACTTCTGATTCCTGCGGGCATGAAAAAGGCGGCTTCGAGCCGCCTTTTTCGTTGCTATTGGTTTCAGCGCATCGACAGGATGGCCAGTCCCAGCGACTGCCGTCCGTCGTCCAGGTCGGTCACGCGCACCACCTCGGCCTCGGCGTCCAGCCCGGACAGCTCGTTGTGGTCGGAGGGAATATGAACACGCACCTTGTCACCCATCTGCAGGCTGATCTGCGCCTCGACTTGCATGCCGGTACTCGATAGATCCAGGCACATCGCGGGTGTTTCACCACCGGCATGGTGCAGTGTGACAGGGGCCTCCAACCGCATGCGGATGAAGTCGCGCTTCTCGCTGTACGCTCGATCATTCTGACTCATGGACGGCCATCCTCTTCTTGTGATCTATCCCGCGGCCCTTATACCCCCCGCCGATTTACCCTGTAAAGCCGCCTAACGACGACCGGCACCGGCTTGAATCGCTCGGCGGATGGGAGTACCGTCTGCCCCTTGAAATTGCCCTGGCCCCCTTCGTGGCGCTGCGCCACGGCTGCAACCCAATTGCTCCGGCGCAGTTTGCCTGGATTACCCATGCACAAAACCAGTGCCACTTTGCTGATCATCGACGACGACGATGTCGTGCGTGCTAGCCTCGCGGCTTATCTCGAAGACAGCGGTTTCGAGGTGCTGCAGGCCTCCAACGGCTTGCAGGGGCTGGAAGTGTTCCAGCAGTTCCATCCCGACCTGATGATCTGTGACCTGCGCATGCCGCAGGTCGACGGACTCGAGCTGATTCGCCGAATCAATGCCCTGGGTATCGAAGTGCCGGTCATCGTCGTGTCCGGTGCCGGCGTGATGAACGATGCCGTCGAGGCCCTGCGCCTGGGCGCTGCCGACTACCTGATTAAGCCGCTGGAAGACCTTGCCGTGCTTGAGCACTCGGTACGCCGTGCGCTCGACCGCTATCGTCTGCGCCAGGAAAACCAGCGTTATCGCGAGAAGCTCGAAGCCGCCAACCGCGAACTGCAGGCCAGCCTGCATCTGCTGCAGGAAGACCAGAACGCCGGTCGCCAGGTGCAGATGAACATGTTGCCGGTGACGCCCTGGCAGGTCGATGACCTGAACTTCGCCCACCAGATCATTCCGTCGCTGTACCTGTCCGGTGACTTCGTCGATTACTTTCGCATCGACGAGCGTCGCATTGCCTTCTATCTGGCCGATGTCTCCGGGCATGGCGCGTCCTCGGCATTCGTCACCGTGCTGCTCAAGTTCATGACCACGCGCTTGCTCTACGAGTGGCGTCGGGGCGGCACGCTGCCGGAGTTCAAACCGTCGGACGTGCTGGGCCATATCAACCGTGGCCTGATCAATTGCAGGCTGGGCAAGCACGTGACCATGCTCGGTGGCGTGATCGACCAGGAAAGCGGCACGTTGACCTACAGCATTGGCGGGCATTTGCCCTTGCCGGTGTTGTTCGAAAACGGCCAGGCACGTTATCTGGAAGGGCGTGGTTTGCCCGTCGGACTGTTCGAAGAGGCCGAATATGGCGACGCAGTCATGGCGCTGCCGGAGTCGTTCAGTCTGACCCTGCTGTCCGACGGCATTCTCGATCTGCTGCCAGGTGACACGCTCAAAGCCAAGGAACTGGCGTTGCCACAACTGGTTAGCCAGGCTGGTGGGACGCTCGATGGCTTGCGTCAAGTTCTCGGTCTGGCCAATCTGGGCGAGATGCCGGATGATATCGCCTTGCTGGTGTTGAGCAGGAACCTTGCATGAATCCTGGGATAAGCCCCGGTCGTATCCAATTTGCGGAACAGGACGGCACCTTCGTCCTGAAGTTCGTCGGGGAAGTTCGCCTGACGCTCTGTTCGGCGCTGGATGCCACGATTGAAAAGATTTTCACCGCGTTGAATTTTTCGGCCATCGTCATCGACCTGACCGAAACGCGCAGCATCGACAGCACGACCCTCGGCCTGCTGGCCAAGCTGTCGATCCTCTCGCGGCAAAAGGTCGGCTTGCTGCCGACCGTCGTCACCACCCATGACGACATCACGCGCTTGCTGCAATCCATGGGCTTCGACCAGGTGTTCAACATCGTCGAAGGCCCGGCGCCGTGCCTGGAGTGCCTGGATGACCTGCCCTCGCAGGATCAGTCCGAGGAGGTGGTGCGGGCCAAGGTGCTGGAGGCTCATCGCATTCTCATGGGGCTCAATGACTCCAACCGTGCCGCCTTCCATGATCTGGTCAGTGCACTGGAACGACACTGATCGACACGCTGAACATGAAAAAGGGGCGCCCGCATCAGCCGGCGCCCCTTTTCGTTTCATGCATCAGGAGCGGCACTGCCGCTCCTGCTCATCGGCTCAGGCTTTGGCGGTGAGTAGCGCCTCGAGCTTTTCCTGATCGCGGGCAAACAGACGGATGCCTTCGGCCAGCTTCTCGGTGGCCATGGCGTCCTCGTTCAGTGCCCAGCGGAAGGCGCTTTCATCGAGGCTCTGGCGTGGCTGGCTGGCAGCGCCGGGGGTCAGTTGGCGGCTCAGGGAACCGTCGTCTTCGGCCAGTTTCTGCAGCAGGTCGGGGCTGATGGTCAGGCGGTCGCAGCCGGCCAGCGCCTCGATCTGGCCGAGATTACGGAAGCTTGCGCCCATCACCACGGTGTCGTAGCCGTTGGCCTTGTAGTAATCGTAGATGCGGCTGACCGACTGCACGCCAGGATCCTCGGCGCCTGCGAAGTCGCGCCCTTCGGCCTTCTTGTACCAGTCATAGATACGGCCGACGAACGGCGAGATGAGGAAGACGCCGGCGTCGGCGCAGGCCTGCGCCTGGGCAAAGGCGAACAGCAGGGTGAGGTTGGTCTGCACGCCGGCCTTTTCCAGTTGCTCGGCAGCGCGGATGCCTTCCCAGGTCGAAGCGATCTTGATCAGCACGCGCTCACGGCCGATGCCGGCCTTTTCATACAGACCGATCAGGCGTTCGGCGCGGCGCAGCGTGGCCTCGGTGTCGAACGACAGACGTGCGTCGACCTCGGTGGAAATACGCCCGGGGATGACCTTGAGAATCTCCTGACCTACGGCGACGGCGAAGTGGTCGCAGGCCAGGCCCAGATCGCCCTTGCCGGCGCCGACGGCCTGGCTCAGCAACTCCGCGTAGCGGGGCAGGGCAGCCGCCTTGAGCAGCAGCGAAGGGTTGGTGGTGGCATCCACCGGTTGCAGACGGGCGATGGCGTCGAGGTCACCGGTATCGGCGACTACGGTGGTGAACTGCTTGAGTTGTTCCAGCTTGGAGGTCATGACGTGGCCTTGTCGTTGCAGATTGAGCGACCTTACCCGAGGCGCCGCAGGCGCTCAACGGGTAGGGCGTTGACACAAGATTTAGCATTTGCTGATGCGTTTTTTCCTGTCTCGTTCGTCTCTATTCAAGAGATTCGAAAAAACGCTCGAAGTCGGTGGAGTCCGGCTTTGTTACACGCCAAGGAGCCCGAACATGTCGACCCAGCACAACCCGTCTCGTTCACTGAACTCTGCCGAGCAGGCCCCGGACAGTCTCCAGTGCCGCGCCTTGCTGCAGGCCGTCGGGCTGCGTTTCAGCTTGCCGCGACAAAAGGTGGTGGAGGCCCTGTACGGCGCTGACGAGGAGGAAGGGATTTCCAGCCGTGAACTGCATCGGCAATTGAATCAGGCCGGCGAGCCGCTTTCCCTGGTGAGCGTGCGTCAGGTGCTGCGGCGCATGGAGGAAGGCGGCATGATCCAGGCGACGGGCCGTAGTCGCTACCGCCTGACCGGTGCTGCTCAGTGCCCGCGCAGCAGTTCGGCGGCCTGATCCAGCAGACCGAGCGGATCCTGAACCTTGTGGATGTCCACTGACAGCAATTGACGGAAGCGTCGTGCGCCAGGAAAACCCTGAGCCAGCCCAAGCACGTGGCGGCTGACGTGATGTAGGGTGCCGCCCTCGCGTATATGTTGTTCGACGTAGGGCTTGAGGGCGAGCAGGGCGTCCATGCGCGTGATGGGCGGCGTATCTGCCCCGAACAGCCGGTTGTCCACCTGGGCCAGGAGAAAGGGGTTGTGGTACGCCTCGCGGCCGAGCATCACACCGTCGAAGGTCTGCAGGTGCTGCTCGCATTCCTCCAGCGTCTTGATCCCTCCGTTGAGGATGATTTCCAGATCCGGGAAGTCCTGCTTGAGCTGCGCCGCCACGTCGTAGCGCAGCGGCGGAATCTCGCGGTTTTCCTTGGGCGACAGCCCTTCAAGGATGGCGATACGGGCATGCACGGTGAAGCTGCGGCAGCCAGCTTCGCGCACCTGGCCGACGAAGTCGCACAGCTCGGCATAGCTGTCGCGGCCGTTGATACCGATGCGGTGCTTGACCGTGATCGGAATATTTACGGCGTCCTGCATGGCCTTCACGCAGTCGGCCACCAGCGCCGGATGGCCCATCAGGCAGGCGCCGATCATGTTGTTCTGCACGCGGTCGCTGGGGCAGCCGACGTTCAGGTTCACCTCGTCATAGCCATGCTCTTCGGCCATCTTCGCGCAGGTCGCCAGATCCTGCGGATTGCTGCCGCCCAGTTGCAAGGCGATGTGGTGTTCGCAGTCGCTGTAGCGCAGGAAACGCTCGCGATCACCGTGAATCAGCGCGCCGGTGGTGACCATCTCGGTGTAGAGCAGGGCATGACGCGAAAGCTGGCGCAGGAAGTAGCGGCAATGACGATCGGTCCAATCCATCATCGGGGCGACGGAGAAGCGGCGGGACAAGGGCGCGGGTGTGAGCGGCTTCGAAGACATACGCAGATTGCTTGTTCAGGAGTGAAGGAGTTGGCCAGATGCTGTGGCCGAGCCCACTCGTTCGGTAGCAGCGGGCGGGCGATTCTAGCAAGGCGCGGCCATCTTCTCTCGAAAAACGGACAGCCGAGCGGATGAATGCCTGCTGGATGGGGTGAAGTCCGGGTTGGTGATGTATCAGGGCGCGGCAGGCCTTGCACCTTGCCGCGCGGCGTATCGTCCTACACCTTGAACTGATCCATAAGCTTCATCTGGTGATTGGCCAGGTTGTTGAGCTGGCTGCTGATTTTTGCCGACTCGGTGGCTTGTTCAGTAAGGGTTTCGGTCACGGTGCGGATGGCTGCAACGTTGCGGTTGACCTCTTCGGCCACGGCGCTCTGCTGTTCGGCAGCGCTGGCGATCTGCAGGTTCATGTCGCTGATCACCGACACCGCTTCGCTGATGCGCCCCAGGGCCTGGAAGGCATCTTGAATCTGCTCGACGTTGGTCTGTGCGTGTTGCTGACTGGCGTGCATGGTGCTCACTACACCGCGGGTTGCGCCCTGGATGCGTTCGATGACCTGGCGGATTTCCTCGACCGAGTCCTGGGTACGTCGCGCCAGGTTGCGCACTTCGTCAGCCACCACCGCGAAGCCTCGGCCGCTGTCGCCGGCACGGGCTGCTTCGATGGCGGCGTTCAGCGCCAACAGGTTGGTTTGCTCGGCGATGCTGCGGATCACTTCCAGTACCGAGCCGATCTGCTCGCTGTTGACAGCCAGGGCTTCGACTTCGCTGACCGCCTTGCTCACCTCATCGGCCAGCACACGAATGTCACGGCTGCTGCGTTCGATGAGGCTTTTGCTCTGCTGGGCAGATTCGTCGGCACCACGGGCGGCTTCAGCGGCACTGGAGGCGCTGCTGGCGACTTCCTGGGCCGTTGCGCTCATCTCGTTGGAGGCGGTGGCCACCTGATCGACTTCGCGGAACTGGATTTGCATGCCTTCGCTGGTCTGGCTGGCGATGTGCGAGGACTGATCAGCGGTACTGCGCGCCTCGGTGATGCTTTGCTTGATCTGCGCGACGGTCGGTTGCAGCTTGTCGAGGAAACGGTTGAACCAGCTGGCCAGTTCGCCCAGCTCATCGCGCTTGTTGTAGCGTAGGCGCTGGGTCAGGTCGCCTTCACCACTGGCGATGTCTTCGAGCATGTGCGCCACTTCGTTGATCGGTCGCGTCACGCCGGAGGCCGTCAGCCAGATCAGCACCAGGCCCGCCAGGCAGGCGACCAGTGCCATTGCTAGTGCCTTGACGGTGCCGCTGGTCTGGGCCTGGTCGAGCAGGTTCTGCAGCTTCACTGCATCGGCCAGCAGAATCTTTTCCGGCAGACCGATGGACACGCCCCAAGGCTTCGCATTGGCGATTGGGCTGACCGGGTAGATCGCGTAGATGAAATCGCCTTGGCTGAGGATGCCAGGGGCACTGCTGCCCAAGGCTGAGAGGATCTTCCGGCCTTCGTCGCCCTGGGCTTCACCGATGTTCTTGCCGATCTGGTTGTCATCGGTGCTGTAGGCCGCCAGGGTACCGCTGGGGGAGACGATCAACACGCGACCGGCATTATCGAACAGGCCGCGTTGAGCCTCGCTGGCAGCCGCCTGCAGGGAGGCGAGCTCAAGGTCTATGCCCATGGTGGCAATCACCTTGTCGCCGTCCATCAGCGGAATGGACAGCGAGGTCATCAAGACGCGCTCACCTTCCAGTGTGTCAGCATAGGGTTCCAGCAGGCAGGCACTCTTGCGCTCGCGGGGGCAGGTATACCAACTGTTATAAGGCGCGCCGCTGATACTCAGCTCGGTTTTCTTGATGTCGCCCTCAGTGATCATGATGTTCATCGGCTGCGGCGTGCTGCGCGTCCAGGCACTGGAGAAGCGGCCGGTTTCGTTGGCGCCGTGGGTACTGTCATCGACGAATGCGTTATCGCTGCCATCCAGAGCGTTGGGCTCGAACACCAGCCAGATGCCTAACACCTTGGTGTTGCGCTCGAAGGCAGTCTTGATGCTCTGGTTGATCGCCTCACGCAGTGATGCGCTTGGCATTCCGTTCTTTTCAGCCAGTCTCCGTAGGTCTTTGACCTGGTCGGCGAGACCGTTCACTACCAACAGGCTGTCACCAAAGGTACGTTGCAGATTCAACGCCTGCTCGGCTGCGCGTGCCTGGAGCAGACGCTCGACGCTGTCGGTCAACATATGGCGACTGGATGTACTGGTCAGTTGGTTATTCTGGCCACTCTGGTAAAGATTCATGCACACGATCAAGGCCGTTACTCCGAGCAGGCATAGACCGGAGAGCAGGACGATTTTCAGTCGAATGGACATGGCATTGAACATGGCGATATCTCTCTAATGAGCAGCAATCCAATGCGGCAAATGGATGTTAAAAGTGCTCGAATGGGGATTTTTTCTTGTATCGGCTCGCCACATGCTTTCATGAGCGAGGGCGGCGCATCCTGTCTGCAGTGCCATCATTGGACGTCCTGCTGTAGACATTAGCCGAGTAGTGCCATAGCGCCAGCCTCGAGCAGCCGCCATGGTGGGGTAAGCCGACCGAGGCGGTGAAGCGAGCGGGGTGAGACCAAGTGGCTATCGCCTTGCTACGAAAGAAGGATGACGGTCGACGGGCTATGATCGGGAATCTGTATGAGAGACTCACGAGCCGCTTCAATGCCTGTTCTAGCGCCATCTTTGCATAGTCGACGTCTGGCCAATGGCGCCGTGCTGCGCGTATTCCAGCAACCCTGGCCGCGACAGGCTGGCGCGTGTCTGCGCGTGGCCGCTGGCAGCCATGACGAGCCTGAGGCCTATCCCGGGCTGGCGCACTTTCTCGAACATCTGCTGTTTCTCGGCAGTCACGACTACCCCGTCGACCAGGGGCTAATGGCGTATGTGCGCCGTTGTGGCGGGCTGGTCAATGCCTCGACGCGCGCCCGCCATACCGATTTCGTCTGCCAGGTACCGGCAGGCGCCCTGGCGCCAACCTTGCAACGGCTGCAGAGCCTGCTGGCCAGGCCACTTTTCGAGATAGAGGCCCAGCGCCGCGAGCGTGAGGTGCTGCACGCCGAATACCAGGCGCGCAGCCAGGATGCCGACAGCCGTATCGAGCATGCTCTTGGCCAGGCGCTTGCGGCTGGGCATCGCTGTGCCGATTTCCTTGCGGGTGAGCGCGATAGCCTGCCGGTGGAACAGGGAGCTTTTCAGCAGGCCTTGTGGCGCTATCACCGCGAGCACTACCAGGCATGCAACATGAGCCTGGTGCTGGTCGGGCCGCAGCCGGTCGAAGAGCTGCTGGCTCTGGGTGAGGCCTGTCTGCTGGCGATGCCGGTGGTGGAGAGCTCTACGGTTCGACCCTGTGCGTCCTTGCTGCCGTTGCGCGCGCCTCGCTTGCTGTTGCAGCAGGCGGATACCGGCTTGATCCTGGGGCAGGCTTTGGAGCTGGACGAACCGGGCCTGGAGCCTGCACTGCAGCTGTGGCTCGATGCGTTGCACGATCCCGGGGCGGGTGGCCTGCAGGATCAGTTGCGTCGGGCGGGATTGTGCCATGGGCTGCAGGCCCGGCTGCTTTACCGTCACCAGGGGCAGCGCTTGCTGCGCATCGACTGCCCGGGCGCGACGGCGCAGGGAGGTGCTGCGCTGCAGGCCGAATGGCTGGCCTGGTTGCAGCGGCTGCGCGGCCATGCCGGTTGGCCCGAGCGGCTGCAGGCCTGGTCCAGGCTGCAGGCGCTACGCGGCGATGCGCTGGCACCCTTGGCCCTGGCGCAGGAGCTGCAGGATCAGCAGCCAGAAGCCGATGCGAGGGTGCTGTTGGCCTTGGACAAACTGCTGGAGCAGCTTGCCAGCGGTACCGGGCTGATCGAACTGCTGGCGTCGCCGGAGCCACAGCCCAATTGGCCCGCGGTCGGGCTCGACTTGCCGTTATTCGCCCTGCCTGCTCAGACATTGCCGCCAGCTCGGCTGCAGAGCACCCTGGCTGACGTGGCGGTTTTGCCATCGCCATCGGCGAAACGGCAATCGCTGCCACAGGTGGCCCTGCGCTGGCATACGGGGCCTGCCTATGGTGGCCCGGCCGCGCTGTATTGGCGGGCACCCCTGGTGGCGGCTGACATATCGCTACCGGCACGCCTGGCCATGCTGCAGGCGCGTATCGCGGAGCAGGCCAGTCTGTGCCAGCGCCATGGCGTCGAGCTGCATCTGCAGGTGGAGCCGGATGCCTGGTCGCTGGCGCTCTCCGGCGCGGGTGAGTGGCTGGCAGCCAGCAGTGCATGCCTGTTGCCGCTGCTGCTGGCGCCTCTGTCGGACGGTGCAGCGCCCGCGCCATCCGGGCTGCTGCTGCGCCAGTTGCTGCAGCACCTGCCACTCCTGGGTCAGGGCGAGACAGCCAGTTGCCTGCAAGGTCTGGGGGTTGGCCTGGACGGGGCCGCGCAGCGCCAGGTCGAGGCGCTGTTCATGCAGGTCGATGCGCTGGTGGATGCCGGTATGCCGATGCCACTGGCGGAGGCTATGCGCTGGCGTGAGCTGGCCTTGCCAGGCGAGGAGCGGGCGCTGTTGCTGTTTTGTCCATTGCCTTTCGCCGATGCCACGTACGAGGCCGCCTGGCGCCTGCTCGACCAATGTCTGCAGGAAGCCTTTTACCAGCGCCTGCGTGGCGAACTGCAGTTGGGCTACGCGCTGTTTTCCGGCTTTCGCCAGGTGCGCGGGCAGCGCGGGCTACTGTTCGGTGTGCAGTCGCCGCACTGCGAGGCGAGCGGTCTCTTCGCGCATATTCGCCACTTCCTCGAGCAGCAGCTGGCGCGCCTGGCCGAGCTGACGCCGACGGCGTTCGCCAGCGCGCGCGCGGCCCTGCAGCAGTCGTTGGAGCTGCCGCGCAGCCATGTCGAATGGGCCGACCAGCTGTGGCTGGCGTACCGCGCCGGGCTGCAGGCCGATCATCCCCTGCATCTGGTGCAGGCCGTGGCCAGCCTGGATCAGGCGGCCTTGCAGCGCGCCTGTCGCGATCTGCTGCTGGAGCGCGGCTGGCAGGTACTGGCCAGCGTCCCCAGCACCCGCTGAATCCCTGATTTCTCATGTCACCGGCCTGGAGCCGGCGCTGGTGTGTGCCCGTGCATACGACCTTGGATGGCGCTTGCGCCTTCAGGTGTAAGACCTGCGCCTATGCCACCTTGGTCGCCGGTGGTAGCGCGACCTTGCGCCTGCAACCGGTAGCGGGCCGGTAGCGCAACGCTTGATGCAGGCCGGCTGCCCTGCGCCAAAGCAGCGCAGATCCGCTGCCAAGGCAGCGTATGGCGGGGCTGGACGCCTTCCGATAATCGCCTCCGACACGACTGCCCCGGCGGTCGCCACTCAAGCGGAGAGCGTTATGCACAACAACAAGATCGCCATCACCCGGTTTCTGCCCCTGACCCTGGCCACCGCCGTCGCCCTAGCGACCGCTCAGCAGGCCGCCGCCGAGATCGTCCTGTACGACAAGGACGACACCACGTTTTCCACCGATGGCTATGTCAATGCCTTCTACGTCAACAGCGACGTCGACCGTGACGGCGAGCAGTTCGACCGCCGCCAGTCGCGGGTGAAGATGGGCTTTCTGCCCAACTGGATCGGTTTCAACTTCGGCAAGCAGGTCGATGATCTGAAGCTGGGTGCACGGGCTTCGTTCTGGGTGACCATCAACGACAGCGAAACCAACGGCACCGACACCGCCATCGACGTGCGCCAGTTCTATGGCACCGTCGCCAACCCCGAGTGGGGCGAGGTGCTGGTGGGCAAGGACTTCGGCCTGTTCTCGCGCTCCAACATCTTCCTCGATGAACTGCTGGCCGGTTATGGCAACGTCTCCGACACCCTTGGCCTGGTGGATGGCACGGGCGTGTCCTTCGGCAACATCGGCACCGGCTACCCCTATCCGTTCCCGACCTCGCAGATCACCTACCGCAACAACAACCTGGCTGAAGGCCTGCGTGTCGCGGTCGGCATCATGGATCCGGTGGATACAAACGACGACAGCGCCACCGGCAAGGCCTACCAGGAGAACCCGCGCTTCGAGTCGGAAGTCAGTTACCAGTTCGATGTCGGCGGTTCGACCATCTACACCTGGGTCAATGGCGCCTACCAGACCTCGGAGAACACCGACGACACCGTCGATACCGTCACCTCCAAAGGCCTCGGCTATGGCGTGCAGGCCAAGTTCGGCGGCCTGTCGCTGACCGGCTCGGGCTTCCAGGCCAAGGGTATCAACCCGTTCTTCACCAACAACCTGGGCGAGCCGACCCTGCGCGACATCGACAGCGACGGTTATCTGCTGCAGGGCTCCTACACCTGGGGCAAGAACCGCGTGGCGCTGTCCTATGGCAAGACCGAGGACGACGGCAACGGTCTGGGTGTGGCGGCGGATTACGAGACCCGCGGCATCGCCTACTTCCGCACCATCAACGACAACCTCAAGCTGGTCGCCGAGTACAACCAGTACCAGATCGATGCTGCCGAAGGCAGTGGCCTGAACGAAGACACCAATACCCTCGCGCTGGGTGCGGTGGTCAGCTGGTAATCATTGCAATAACGCGGGCCGGGCAGGGGTTGACCTCTGCCCGGCCTTTTTATTTGTGGCCTGTAGGGCGGGTGCAACCCGCCGTTATCCTTCTGGCGGGTTTCCCCCGCCCTACCTACTGAAAGGCTTGGCGTACTGCTTCGCGAGTACGCCCTACGGAGCGACTACCCAGTACTCAAGTAGCATGGGGCTGCCTGCGCCTGCTTCGTAGAATTTCCCCATGATCAGCAGGTGCATTGGGGCGTGATATGGCCTTGCAACAGTCCGAGGGCGTTCTTCGCGCCGTTTCCAGTACGAAGGACGTGGAGCAGGCCGCTCAGGAACTGGCACGCCAGTTGATCCACCCTTATCTCGGCTTCGTGCTGTTCTTCTGCTCTGCTGAATACGATCTTGAAGGCCTCGGCCAGGCGCTGGAGGCGCACTTCGGCGGGGTGAGCCTGGTCGGCTGCACCAGTGCCGGCGAGATCACCCCACAAGGCTACGGCCGTGGCTGCGTGGTGGCGCTGGGCTTTGACCTGCGCTGCTTCTCCATCGCCAGCGCGCTGATCGACGAGATGGAACGCTTCAACCTGCTCGACGCACAGCACCTGGTCGATGGCCTGGTGAAGGACTGTCGCAGCAACGAGCTGGCCTCGATCAAGGGCCACAGCTTCGCCCTGACCCTGCTCGACGGCCTGTCCAGCCGCGAAGAACTGGTGCTCGGCGCCCTCAGTGCTGCACTCGGCAGCATCCCGCACTTCGGCGGTTCGGCTGGCGACGATAATCACCTGACCCATACCCACGTCTACCACGACGGGCGTTTCCACAGCGGGGCGGCGGTGGTGGTGCTGTTCAATACCTGGCTGGACTTCGAGGTGTTCAGCACCCACCACATCCAGCCCAGTGGCGAAAAACTGGTGGTCACCCGCGCCGACAGCGCCAGCCGCCGGGTGTACGAGCTCAACGCCGCGCCGGCCGCGCAGGAGTACGCCGAGCTGATCGGCGTGCCACTCGATGCCCTCGATCACCGCGTGTTCGCCGCTTATCCGCTGGCCGTGCGCATCAGCGATCACTACTACGTGCGTTCGATCCAGCAGGTACACGACGACCTCAGCCTGACCTTCTACTGCGCGGTAGAGAACGGCATCGTCCTCACCGCCATGCGCCCTGGCCCTTTGCTGCCCAACCTGCAGCAGCTGTTCACCGGGTTGGAGCAGCGCCTCGGGCCACTGCTGCTGACCATCGGCTGCGACTGCTTCCTGCGGCGCCTGGAAATCGAGAACGAGGGAGGCGTCGAGCCGGTCGCCGAACTGCTGCGTCAGCAGCGGGTGATCGGTTTCAACACCTACGGAGAGCAGTTCAATGGCATGCACATCAACCAGACTTTTACCGGTGTCGCCATTGGTCGCCCCACTGGACGCAGCGAGCGCTGAGGTGCAGGCGCGTTGCGCTGCGCTGGAGCTGGAGAACGCCAAGCTCAAGCGCATCAACGCCGCGCTGATCGAACGGGTGGAGTCGATCCACTCGCGGGGCGACGATGCCTACGCCGCCTTCCAGCATTCGGTGGTACTGGCCGAGCAGGTGCGTGAGCGCACCGATGCGCTGAACCAGGCGATGGCCGAGCTGAAATCCAGCAATCAGTTGCTCAGCGATGCACGCCTGCGCGCCGAGACCGCCCACCACCATCTCATCGACGCCATCGAAAGCATTTCCGACGCCTTCGTGCTGTTCGACGATCGCCAGCGCATCGTGCTGTTCAACAGCCGTTTCAAGGCGTTGTGGGTACGCAGCCGGGCGCGTATCGCCACCGGTACGCGGCTGGAGGAAATCCGCCGCCTGAGCCGCAGCACCGGCCTGGTGGTCGAGGCGCAACTGGGCAAGGAGGGCGAGCCGAGCCTGCTGCGCCTGCAAGACGGTCGCTGGCTGCAGGTCAGCGAGCGGCCGACCCGCGAAGGCGGTCTGGTGATCCTCTACACCGACATCACCGAGGTGAAGCAGAGCGAGGCGCTGCGCCGCGAGCAGGCCCTGGCGCAGAAGTCGCGCCTGCTGCAGCGCGCGGTCGACAACCTGTCGCAAGGCATGGCCATGGTCAATGCCGACGGCGCGTTGGAGCTGTGGAACCATCGTTTCCTCGAACTCTGCGGGCTGGCGCCGATCAACGCCCATCGGCCGTTCGCCGAAGTGATGGCGGAAAGTGAATTGCAGCCGCTGACCCCGGACAGCCGCGACGCCGCTGGCAAACCGCTGCGCCAGGTGGAGGTGCGCCTGTTCGACGGGCGCATGCTTGAAGTGCGCACCCATCCGCTGCCCACCGGTGGCTTCGTCAACACCTTCACCGACATCACCGAGCGGCATCGCCAGGCCCAGGCGCTGAGCGAGAGCGAGCGCTGGATTCGCCTGATCACCGACCACGTACCTGCGCTGATCGCCTACCTGTCGGCCGACCTGGTCTACGAGTTCACCAACAAGGTCTACGAGGAATGGTACTGCTGGCCGCGCGGTGCCATGCTCGGCCAGAGCCTGCGCGAAGTGCACAGCGAGGAGCATTGCCTGCGTCTGGAACCGTACGTCGAGCGCGCCCTGTCCGGCGAGAGCGTGACCTTCGAGTTCGCCGAGACCAACCACAGCGGCCAGGAGCGCTACATGTTGCGTTCCTACGTGCCCAACCGCCAGGCCAGTGGTGAGGTGATCGGCATCTTCGTGCTGATCCGCGATATCACCGAGCGCCGCCGCACCGCCGAGGCCCTGCACCAGGCTTATCAGCACCTGGAGCAACGCGTGCGCGAGCGCACTGCCGAGCTGACCACGGTGAACGAACAACTGCGCCGCGAGATCGACGAGCGCACGCAAATGGAAGCGCGCCTGCGTGAGGCCAAGGGCGAGGCCGAGCAGGCCAACCTGTCCAAGACCAAGTTCCTCGCTGCTGTGAGCCATGACCTGCTGCAGCCGCTCAACGCGGCGCGGTTGTTCACCAGTGCGTTACTGGAGAAGGACGCGCTCAACGGCTGTGCGCCGCTGGTGCGTAACGTCAGCAATTCGCTGGATGACGTGGAGAGTCTGCTCGGTACGCTGGTCGATATTTCCAAGCTGGATGCCGGCGTGATCAAGGCCGATATCGCCCCGTTCGCCGTCAGCGAGCTGCTGCACAACCTCGCCGCCGAATACCACCAGATCGCCCGCAGCGAGGGCTTGCGCCTGGATTACCTGGCCAGCTCGGCGCTGGTGCGCAGCGATGTGCAGTTGCTGGCGCGGATCCTGCGCAATTTCCTCAGCAACGCCATTCGTTATACCGCCAGCGGGCGCATCCTGCTCGGCTGTCGGCGGCGCGGCAACAGCCTGTCCATCGAGGTGTGGGACACCGGCATCGGCATCGCTCAGGACAAGCTCGGCGAGATTTTTCAGGAGTTCAAGCGCGGCGATAACGTGCAGCGCAAGCAGGATCGCGGCCTGGGCCTGGGGCTGGCAATCGTCGACAAGATTGCCGGCATGCTCGGCCACCGTATCCGCGTGGCCTCGCAGCAGGGGCGAGGCTCGATGTTCGCCGTCGAGGTACCGCTGACCCGCCGTGCGCCCAGGGCGCGGCTGGAGCAGGCCAGCGCGCCGCCGTTGCTCGAACGGGTCAGTGGTGCGCGAGTATGGGTACTGGATAATGACGCGGCGATCTGCGCCGGCATGCGCACCCTGCTCGAAGGCTGGGGCTGCCAGGTGATCACCGCGCTTTCCGAAGAAGACCTGGCGCGCCAGGTGGACAACTACCACGCCGAGGCCGACCTGCTGATCGCCGATTACCACCTGGATGACGAGCGCAATGGCGTCGACGCCGTGGCGCAGATCAACGCGCGGCGTAGCGCCGCGCTACCGGCCTTGATGATCACTGCCAATTACAGCAACGAACTCAAGCAGCAGATGC
Source organism: Pseudomonas sp. FG29 (assembly GCF_057809355.1). Lineage (NCBI taxonomy): Bacteria > Pseudomonadati > Pseudomonadota > Gammaproteobacteria > Pseudomonadales > Pseudomonadaceae > Pseudomonas > Pseudomonas sp. FG29. Next base: position 37,906 of record NZ_JBMDJU010000021.1, read on the forward strand.
GCGAACTTGGCCACAGCCTGCTGCACAAGCCGGTGCGGCCGATGAAGCTCAAGGCCGCGATGAATCACTTGCTCGAACGCGGCTCACCGCACGCTTAGCAGGCCGTTGAAAAACTACCTGCGTTGGCAATACTGCGTTAAAAACAGCCTCAAAATGCTCATTTACAGCGCGTAAACTGCGCTTTTTCGGCTGTTTTTGCCTTGTCTTGCCTGCCTCGCCTACGTTTTTCAATGGCCTGCTAGCCGGCGAAGCCCAGGCGCTGGCGCCAGCGGTTCTCCAGCTTCTCGGTGTCATGATCCATGGGGTGGAAGCCCGGGCGGTAGTAGTCGAGGTAGGGGCCGATCAGCTTGGTGAAGAAGCCGTGGCGCGGGCCGAACAGCTTCTTCAGGCCAAAGCCCCAGCTTCGCCAGTTGAACAACTGGCCATCCTTGCGCAGCAGGTGCAGCTGGAACCAGCCGATCACGCCGAGGAACATCACGGTGGTCAGCATCATCACCAGCACGCGGGTGAAGTAGCCGCCGTAGACCGTCTGGTAGACGTCGTAGCACACCGCCTTGTGCTCGTTCTCCTCGATCGCGTGCCACATCCACAGCTGGTACAGCTTGGGATCGTTCATCTGCGTGGTGAGGTCTTCGCGCTTTAGCAGTTGCTCGGCCATGGTCGCGGTGAAGTGCTCCAGCGCGCAGGTGGCCGCCAGGCGCTGCTTCTTGGTGCTGAAGCGGGTCGTCCATTCCAGCAGCACCTTGATGCGCAGCTCCAGACGCTCCAGGTCGATACCGTGCTCATTGGCGTAGTCGTTGTAGGCGGCGTGTTCCTTGGAGTGCATGGCCTCCTGACCGATGAAGGCGCTGATGTCCTTCTTCAACTGCGGTTCACTGACCTGGTCACGCACGGCGCGCACGCTGTCGACGAAGAACTTCTCGCCATAGGGAAACAGCGATGACAGGTTGTTCATGAACTGGCTCATGAAGGGGTCGTCGTAGAACCAGTACTTGGGCGTGGCGGTAAAGCTGAAGTCCATGCGGCGAACCGGGAAGCTGGATTTCGGCTGGGGCAGGGTGGCGCTTGCAGTCATCGTTCGAGTCCTCTTCTGGGAGTCGGGCTCCCGATTGTTGTGCGGCTCTGGGTAACGACACTCGGCTCGCGCAAACGCTGCAACGAGGCGAGTGTGTCTATGAACGATGTAACTATCGGACGTCGACAGCCTCGGGCGCTGCCAACTTTAGGCGGGAACTGCGTATGCGCGGCCGGCCCGAGGCGATTCCGGGCCGGTGCGTGCCAGCAGGTTATTGCTCGTCGAGGGCGAAGGCGGTGAGGCTGAAAGTGGGGATGCCGGCGTCCTGCAGCTTCTGCGAGCCGCCCAGCTCTGGCAGGTCGATGATCGCAGCGGCCTCGAAGACCTTGGCGCGCAGGCGGTGCACCAGGTTGGCGGCGGCGATCAGGGTACCGCCAGTGGCGATCAGGTCATCGAAGATCAGCACCGAATCGCCTTCGCACAGGCTGTCGGCATGCACTTCGAGGAAGGCTTCGCCGTATTCGGTCTGGTAGCCCTCGCTGAGCACGTCGGCCGGCAGCTTGCCCTGCTTGCGGAACAGCACCAGGGGCCTGTTCAGCTCATAGGCGATGATCGAGCCGATCAGGAAACCACGGGCGTCCATGGCGCCGATATGGCTGAACTCGGCTTCCACGTAACGCTGGATGAAGCTGTCGGCGACCAGGCGCAGTGCGCGCGGCGACTGAAACAGCGGGGTGATGTCGCGGAACACCACGCCAGGCTTGGGGAAGTCCACCACCGGGCGGATCAGGGTCTTGATGCTGAATTCGTCGAAAATCATGAGATGTCCTGCGTATTTCGGGCAAACGAAAGCGCCGCATGGGCGGCGCTGTCATGAAGGAGGCCGTCGGCGCCGACAGGGCGCCAGACGGGCTTAGATGTCGATATTGCCGCCGGCCAGGGCGCACAACTCGATCGGGTCGAGGATATGCACTTCCTTGCCTTCGGCTTCGAGCAGCTTGTTCTGCTGAAAGCGGGTGAACACGCGCGAGACGGTTTCCACGGCCAGGCCCAGGTAATTGCCGATCTCGTTACGCGACATGGCCAGGCGGAACTGGTTGGCCGAGAAGCCACGGGCGCGGAAGCGGGCCGAGAGGTTGACCAGGAAGGTGGCGATGCGCTCGTCTGCGGTCTTCTTCGACAGCAGGAGCATCATCTGCTGATCGTCGCGGATCTCGCGGCTCATGATGCGCATCAGCTGGCGGCGCAGTTGAGGTAGTTGCAGGGCCAGGTCATCGAGGCGCTCGAAGGGGATCTCGCACACCGAGGTGGTTTCCAGCGCCTGCGCCGAGACCGGGTAGCGCTCGCCATCGACGCCGGACAGGCCGACCAGCTCGCTGGGCAGGTGGAAGCCGGTGATCTGCTCCTCGCCGGAATCGCTCAGACCGAAGGTCTTCAGCGCACCCGAGCGTACGGCGAACACCGAGCCGAAGGCATCGCCCTGGCGGAACAGGAACTCGCCTTTCTTCAGGGGGCGGCCACGCTTGACGATTTCGTCGAGGGCGTCCATGTCCTCCAGGTTCAGCGAGATAGGCAGGCACAACGCAGCCAGGCTGCAATCCTTGCAATGGGCTTGGTGCTGCGTACGCAGCTTGATGTTCTCTGACATCGGTCGGCTTCCTGAGGGACACGCAATGCGGCTAAGGGTACCGCAGGGTGAGCAGGGCGACCAGTCGCATGAAAGCTGATCCTGCGCTCAAGTTCCGTCCAGGGCGGTCGATAGGTGATGCATCAAAAGGATCGGGAGCAGGGAGTAGCAAGATGCGCATCGAATCCAGTACCCCGCTGACGAACCTGGCCGCAGCGTCTCAGCGACAAAATACCGCAGCCGAGCAAACGCCCGAGCAGCAGCGCGAAGGCATACGGGTCAGCCTATCGGAGTTGAGCAAGAGCCTTTCTGCCAGCGCCGGTGAAAAGAACAAGGACATCGACGAGAGTGGCTTGCCGGACAGCACCAAGGATCTGTTGAAGATGATCCGCAAGCTGAAGGCCGAGATCGCTGCCAAGCAGGCCGAACTCAGGGAGTTGATGGCCGATCAGGGCATGGATCCCGAGACCAAGCGAGCCAAGGCCGATGGGTTACAGACCCAACTGGCCAGTCTCAACAGTGCACTCAGTTCGGCTAACGCCAATCTGATCAAGCAGATACGTGAGCAGGGCTTGAGCGGCGAGCAGGCGCAGGTCGCTTCTTCGCTGGCGATGGGGTAAGGGCTGGCCCCGGTTTACCGGGGCCGGAGCGCCTCAGATCACCCGCGAGAAGCGTTGCCGTACCTGATCATTGAGGTAGCGGTCGAACAGCATGCACAGCGAACGCACCAGTAGACGCCCGGCTGGGCGCACGCGGATAGCGCGCTCGCTCAGCTCGATCAGCCCATCGTCATGCAACTGCTGCAGATCCGCCCAGAGCTCGGCGAAATACGCGCGAAAGTCGATGCCGTAGGCCTGCTCGATACCGCGAAAATCCAGTTCGAAATGACAGATCAACTGTTGGATCACGGCCCTTCGCACGCGGTCGTCAGCATTGCAGTGCAGGCCGCGGCGGGTTGCCAGCTGGCCATTGCCCAGGCTCTGCTGGTAGTTGTTGATGTCACTGTCGTTCTGGCTGTACAGATCGCCGATCTGGCTGATGGCCGACACGCCGAGGCCGATCAGGTCGCAATGGCCGTGTGTGGTGTAGCCCTGGAAGTTGCGCTGCAGGGTACCTTCCTCCTGCGCCACGGCCAGCTCGTCGTCCGGCAGGGCGAAGTGATCCATGCCGATGTAACGGTAACCGGCCTTGGCCAGTTGCTCGATGCTGGCCTGCAGCATGGCCAGCTTGTCCGCCGCAGCCGGCAGATCCTCGCTGTTGATGCGCCGTTGTGGCATGAAGCGTTCGGGCAGGTGGGCGTAATTGAAGACCGAGAGACGATCGGGTTGCAGGGCGATCACTTCGGCCACGGTGCGGGCGAAGCGCTCCGGCGTCTGCTTGGGCAGGCCGTAGATCAGGTCGATGTTGATCGAGCGGAACTGCAGGGTGCGCGCGGCCTCGATGATGGCGCGGGTTTCCTCCAGCGTTTGCAGGCGGTTGACCGCACGCTGCACTTCCGGGTCGAGATCCTGCACGCCGAGGCTGACGCGGTTGAAGCCCAGTTCGCGCAGCAGGCCCATGGTCGACCAGTCCGCTTCGCGCGGGTCGATCTCGATGCTGTAGTCGCCGGAGTCGTCGTCGAGCAGGTTGAAGTGCTGGCGCAGGTGCTGCATCAGGCGGCGCAGTTCGTCGTGGCTGAGAAAGGTCGGCGTACCGCCACCGAAGTGCAGTTGCTCGATGACCTGTTCCTTGCCCACGTAGCGGCTGACGATCTCGATTTCACGCTCGAGCTTTTCCAGGTAGGGCAGGGCACGGCCGCGATCCTTGGTGATCACCTTGTTGCAGGCGCAGTAGTAGCAGATGTGCGCACAGAACGGCACGTGAATGTAGAGCGACAGTGGTCGGCCTGCCTTGCGGCTGTCGCGCAGCGCATGCAGCAGGTCGAATGGGCCGATGTCGTCGTGAAACTGCACGGCGGTCGGATAGGAGGTGTAGCGCGGGCCGGCGAGATCGTAGCGGCGGATCAGGTCGGCATCCCACTGGATGGCGTCGAGCATGGGAAAGAATCCTGGACAGGCTGTGTGGGCAGTCTAGGGATGCAGACGGGTGGGGGCCTTGACCTGAATCAAGGGGCATTGCAGGTTGCGCCACGCCGTGCCTTGCAGGCAGACGCCTGGTTCAGGTCAAGGCGTGGCAGGCACCCTAGCGCTCGAACAGGGTCTCGAAGGCATCTAGGCTCAGAAGGAATGAGGATTTGGCGTTGCCTTGGCTGTCGTCGTAGCGGTGCTTGTAGTGGTGTTCCTGCGCGCCGCTCTCGATCAGCCGAGCGACGCCGGCAAAGGGCAGGCGATAGATCCCGGCCAGGTGTTCGACCCGTCCGAACTGCGACTGTGTCTGCGTCCAGTCCACCCAGAAATAGATGTCGATGCCTGGGTAGAGCGTACGGTAGCGCTCGTAGTCCTTGCGATTGAAGGTGACGGTACGTCGCGGATCCATGCCGTAGCGGCTGGAGAGGAAGAAGGGAGTGTTCTGTACCTTCAGATCCGCCACGCGACCCGCCACGATCAGATCCGGCGCGTAGGGATCATGCTGTTTTTCGGGGTTTTCCTGCGCGGGCACGTTCAAACGGTCATTGCACAAGGCGACGAAGCGTCGTTCCAGTTCGAGCCCGTGATGACACCACCAGTGCTTGTCTTCGGTGTCGTGAATGATTCCATCGTTACGCTGCGTCATAGAGCCTCCATGCGATCCGTCGTCCATCGACAGGACAATCCTAGTGCATCGCGGGGAGCCTGACAGACGAAAGGTGCGCTCAGTGCCCCATCAGCCAGTGCTGGTGTGGGCCGGGTAGCGTCCAGATACCGAAGAGAATGACCAGCAGGCCGCCAGCGACGCGCACCCCTTGGCGACGTAGCAAGGCGGTGATGCGCTCGGCGGCCAGCCCGGTGGCCAGCAAGACGGGCCAGGTGCCAAGGCCGAACGCCAGCATCAGCAGGGCACTGTCCACTGCATTGCCCTGGCTCGATGCCCAGAGCAGGGTGCTGTAGACCAGCCCGCAGGGCAGCCAGCCCCATAACGCGCCCAACACCACGGCCTTGGGGATGCTGCTGACCGGCATGAAGCGCCGAGTCAGGGGCTGGATATGCCGCCATATGCCACGCCCCAGCGCTTCGATGCGCGTCAGCCCGCTCCACCAGCCGGCCAGGTACAGGCCCATGGCAATCAGCAGCAGGGCGGCGAGGCTGCGCATGACCACTTCGGCGCTACTGCCAGCCACGGCCCAGCCTGCCAGGCCGAGGAGCAGGCCGGCGGTGCTGTAGCTGAGAATGCGCCCGAGGTTGTAGGCCAGCAGCAGGCGCAGGCGCTTGCCGCGTTGCTCCGGGGGAATCGCCAGGGTCAGCGCGCCCATCAGCCCGCCGCACATGCCCAGGCAATGGCCGCCGCCCAGCAGGCCGAGAATCAGCGCCGAGACCAGCAGGGGGGCCAGTTCAAGCATCGGGTTTGTCCTGCTTGCCCTGTTCTTCGGCCTGCTCCACGCCTGCCTTGTGCAGCGGATCCTCGTCGTCGAAGAGGATGCTGTGCGCCGGGCTGTCGAGGTCGTCGTACTGGCCGCTGTCCACCGCCCAGAAGAACAGCCAGATGGCGAACGCGACCAGGGCGATGGCGACGGGAATCAGGATGTACAGGGCGGACATACGCTCTCCATGATGGCTGTAGGAGCGAGCTCTGCTCGCGAAGAAGCTGGTTGAGCTTCGTTTGCTTGCAGATTACCGGCTCAGGCGCAATGCGTTGAGCACCACCAGGAGTGAGCTGAACGACATGCCGACCGCGGCCCAGATGGGGGTGATCCAGCCAAATGCGGCAAACGGTAGAACCATGCCATTGTACAGTGTCGCCCAGCCCAGGTTCTCGATGATGATCCGGCGCGTGCGCTTGGCCATCTCCAGGCCCTGTACCAGGCTGCTCAGGCGGTTGGAGAGCAGCACCGCATCGGCGCTGGTCTTGGCCAGGTCGGAGGCCGAACCCATGGCCACGCTGATATCGGCCGCAGCCAATACCGGCACATCATTCACGCCGTCGCCGAGCATCAGTACCCGGCGGCCTGCGCCATGTAACTGCTTGAGTACGGCCAGCTTGGCATCCGGCGTGAGGCCGCCACGGGCATCCTCGATGCCCAGTTGGCGGGCGACTTCGCCGACCATGGGCGAGCTGTCGCCGGACAGCAGATGGATATGCCAGCCTCGGGCGCGTGCGGCGGCGATCAGTTCGGGCGCGTCTTCGCGCAGGCGGTCGTCGAGGACGAACCAGGCCAGCGGGCCCTGTTCGTCGCCCAGCAGCAGCCATTGGCCATGTTCGCTGGTGATGGTCGGTATGGCCTGGTTGCTCAGGGCACAGACGAAACCCGCTTCCCCGATGCGCAGCAGGCGGCCGTCGACGCGGCCCTGCAGACCCTGGCCAGGATGGCTGTCGACTGCTTCGGCAGCCCGTGGTGCCTGGCCGAAGGCGCGGGCGATGGGGTGTTCGGAGCGGTTTTCCAAGGCGGCGGCCAGTGCCAGGCAACTGTCCTGATTGAGTTCGCGCAGTGGCTGGATAGCACTGAGGGTCAGGCGGCCTTCGGTGAGCGTGCCGGTCTTGTCCAGCACCAGTGTGTCGATATGGTTGAGCCCTTCGAGCACGTGCCCACGGGTTAGCAACAGCCCCAGCTTGTGCAGGCTGCCGGTGGCGGTGGTCAGCGCCGTCGGCGTGGCCAGGGCCAGGGCGCAGGGGCAGGTGGCCACCAGCAGGGCGAGCACGACCCAGAAGGCGCGGCTGGAGTCGATTTCCCACCAGATGAAGCCGACCAAAGCAGCGGCCAGCAGGATGAATAGCAGGAACCACTGCGAAACCCGGTCGGCGATTTCCGCCAGGCGCGGTTTCTCACTTTGCGCACGCTCCAGCAGGCGGACGATGGCGGACAGGCGCGTGGCATCACCCAGGGCCTGCACTTCCAGCGTCAGCGGGCCTTCGACGTTGAGCGTGCCGGCCGTGACGCTATCGCCGACGCTACGCGGCTGCGGCAGGTATTCACCCGTGAGCAGGGATTCATCGACGCTGGATTGTCCATCGAGAATGCGCCCGTCTGCCGGGATCAGCGAGCCCGGCTGCACCAGCACGCGCTCGCCCTCGCGCAGTTCGCTGAGCAGGATGCGCTGGCTCTGGCCGTCGGCATCCAGGCGCAGGCAGGAGGCCGGCAGCAGCTTGACCAGTTGTGCGGTGGCCGCCGCCGTGCGTTCTCGGGCACGTCGCTCCAGGTAACGACCGGCGAGCAGGAACAGGGCGAACATGCCGACGGCATCGAAATACAGCTCGCCAACGCCGGTGACGGTCGACCAGATGCCGGCGATGTAGGCGCCGCCAATCGCCAGCGAGACGGAGATGTCCATGGTCAGGTGACGGGTGCGCAGGTCACGCAGGGCGCCACGGAAGAACTGGCCACAGCAGTAGAAGACGATCGGGGTGGTGAGGAACAGGCTGGTCCAGCGCAGAATCTTGTCCAGCTCGGGCGTCAGGTCGACGTTGAATTCCGGCCAGGTGGCCATGGCCGCCATCATCACCTGCATCCACAGCAGGCCGGCCACGCCCAGTTCGCGCATGCGCCGGCGGTTTTCCGCAGCCAGGCGCTCGGCGGCCTGGTCGGACTGCCAGGGATGGGCGGCATAGCCGATGCGGCGCAGCTCGGCGAGCAGCTTGCTCAGCGGCAGCTGGCTGTCCTGCCAGCGTACCTGCAGGCGGTGGTTGGACAGGTTCAGGTGCGCTTCGGCCACACCCGGCACGCCGCGCAGGTGCTTCTCGATCAGCCAGCCGCACGCGGCGCAACTGATGCCTTCGATCAGCAGTTGGGTCTCGCTCAGCTCGCCCTCGTGCTGGACGAAGGGTCGTTGCACGTCACTGCGATCGTAGAGTGCCAGCTCGTCAGGCAGCGCCTGTGGCAAGGCTTGCGGATTGGCAGAGTTCTCGCTGCGATGGCTGTAGTAATGCTCCAGCCCCCCGGCGACGATGGCTTCGGCGACGGCCTGGCAGCCTGGGCAGCAGAGTGCACGCTCTTCGCCGAGCACCACGGCATGAAAACGGCTGCCGGTGGGTACCGGCAAGCCGCAGTGATAGCAGGGAGTAGGGGAGGGCATCGGCAGGGTCAGTAGGACGGGTTGTCGCCGATCTTGATGATGCCACCGTCGGTGATGTTCTCTTCCTCGAACAGCCGCCAGTTCTGGCTGCCTTCCTGGCCGAGCAGTTCGACGAAGCGGCGACCGCTGACCTCGTCGACCATCTGCCCACGGTATTGACCGTCGGCGGCCGGTTGCAGGATGACGCGGCGATCACGCTCCGGCTGGGTCGGGGAAATCAGGTTGAGCACGATCTGCTGCGGCCGGCTGTTGCCTTGCAGGCTGAGCAGTGCGGTGCCGGTGGCGTTGTCCAGAACCAGCTCACCATGCAGTTGCAGGCGCTCGGCCAGCTTCTCGCGCTCCAGCGACTGGTTGATGCCCTTGCCGACGTCGTAGTAATCATCGGAAATCAGGCCCGGAGGATTCTTGCTGGCCAGGGTGAGCAGGGCCAGGCCCTGTACCACGGAATAGCCCAGCAGGGCGATGATGAACCAGGGCCAGAACTGCTTGTACCAGGGTTTGACTGGCGATGGTGCTTGCTCGGACATGCTCTTTCCGTTGTCAGCGGACGCTGGGGCCGATAAAGCGGCTGTCGGCGTCGTTCTTGATACTGGGGTCGTCTGCCGATTGTACGTGGAAGACGATGTTATTGGCGCTCGAGGGCAGTTTTTCCGGGGCGATGGACAGCTCCACCGGGAAGGAATACACCTCGCCTGCCAGGGCACGTACCTCGCGCTTGCCTTCATAGACCAGGCCGTCGAGACCGTCGGCGCTGATCACGTAGGTCATGTCGCGTTGCGCCTTGTTCATGATCTTCAGGGTGTAGACGTTCTCGATGTAACCGCGCTCGTTCTCGCGGAACAGCACGCGATCCTTGAGCACGTCCAGTTCCACGATCGGGCGATTGGCCACGGCCCAGGCGAACAGGCCGATCATGGCCACCAGCGCCACAGCGTAGCCGATCAGGCGCGGGCGCAGCAGATGGGTCTGGCGGCCGGACAGGTTGTGTTCAGTGGTGTAGCTGATCAGCCCCTTGGGATAGTTCATCTTCTCCATGATGCTGTCGCAGGCGTCGATGCAGGCGGCGCAGCCGATGCATTCGATCTGCAGGCCGTCACGGATGTCGATGCCGGTAGGGCAGACCTGCACGCACATCTTGCAGTCGATGCAGTCGCCCAGGCCCTGGGCCTTGTAGTCGGCGTCCTTCTTGCGCGGGCCGCGCGATTCGCCGCGGCGTGGATCGTAGGAGACGATCAGGGTGTCCTGGTCGAACATCACGCTCTGGAAGCGGGCGTAGGGACACATGTAGATGCATACCTGCTCGCGCAACCAGCCGGCGTTACCGTAGGTGGCGAGGGTGAAGAAACCGATCCAGAACACCGCCCAGCCGTTGGAGTCGAAGGCCAGCAGTTCCGGGATCAGCTCGCGAATCGGCGTGAAGTAGCCGACGAAGGTCAGTGCGGTGACCAGCGAGACCCCCAGCCAGATGGCGTGTTTGGCGGCCTTGCGCGCCAGCTTGTTGCCACTCATGGGCTGCTTGTCGAGTTTCATGCGCTGGTTGCGGTCGCCTTCGGTGACCTTTTCCGCCCACATGAACACCCAAGTGAACACGCTTTGCGGGCAGGTGTAGCCACACCAGACGCGCCCGGCGAACACGGTGATGAAGAACAGGCCAAAGGCGCAGATGATCAGCAGCCAGGACAGCAGCATGAAGTCCTGTGGCCAGTAGGTGGCGCCGAAAATGTGGAACTTGCGCTCCGGCAGGTTCCACCAGACGGCCTGGCGACCTTCCCAGTTCAACCACACGGTACCGAAGAACAAAACGAAGAGCAGGGCACCGCCGACGCGACGCAGATTGCGGAACAGGCCTGTGAAGGCGCGCGTATAGATCTTCTCGCGGCTGGCGTAGAGATCGACGCCGGCGTTCTTGCTTGAAGGAGGGGTGACGTCCTGGACGGGAATCTGTTCGCTCATCAATGCATACCACGGCAGTTGGTTGGCAGCCCGGGCCGATACGTGCCGGTCAGGGTCGTTTCACAGTGTCTATATGGTACGCCTGAAAGACAACGCCCGGGTGCGACGAGCAGTCGCGACCCGGGCGTTCATTGACCCTTGTCAAAAGAGTCGGTCGTGCTACTGCTCTTTGCTCTGGTGCGAGAGGCTGTACACGTAGGCAGCCAGCAGGTGCACCTTGTCGTTACCAAGGAATTCTTCCTGGGCCGGCATCTTGCCGTGACGACCGTAGCGGATGGTCTGCTGCAGTTGCGCGTAGCTGCTGCCGTAGATGAACGCTGCCGGGTTGGTCAGGTTCGGCGCGCCCATGGCAGGGGTACCCTTGCCGTCGGCGCCGTGGCAGGCGAAGCAGGTGCCGGAGAAGACTTTCTGGCCGGCAGCGATGTCGGCTTCCACGCCTTCCGGCAGTTGACGACCGCCCAGTTGGGTCAGCACGTAAGCCGCGACGTTGCGTACGCCGTCTTCGCCGATGGCCGGGCCTTGAGCCGGCATCGCGCCTTCACGACCCTTGAGGATGGTGGTCTTGATGGTTTCCGGCTCGCCGCCCCAGCGCCACTCGTTATCGGTCAGGTTGGGGAAGCCGTAGCTGCCCTTGGCATCGGAGCCGTGGCAGACCGAGCAGTTGGAGGCGAACAGGCGACCACCCATTTTCAGGGCTTGCTCGTCCTTGGCCACTTCCTCGATCGGCATGGCAGCGTACTTGGCGAACAGCGGGCCGTATTGCTCATCGGCGCGCGCCATTTCCTTCTCCCACTGGTGCACACCGGTCCAGCCGGCATGACGCATGGAGCCGTCAGCGATCTGTACGCCGGCGGCGAAGGGGGTCTGCTTCTCGCTGTCGACGTAGTCGTAGCCTGGCAGCAGGCCTTTCCAGTTGCCCAGGCCCGGGTACAGGGCCAGGTAGCCGAGGGCGAAGATGATGGTGGCGACGAACAGCATGAACCACCACTTGGGCAGCGGGTTGTCATACTCCTCGATGCCGTCGAAGCTGTGGCCGACGGTCTCGTCGGTCACTTCCTGGCGCTGGCCCTTGCGGGTGCCGAAGATCAGCCAGGTCAGGGCGAAGATGGTGCCCAGGGAGAGGATGGTTACGTACCAACTCCAGAACGTGGTCATTGGTTATTGCTCCTGGAAGAGTCTTGATCGCGCTTGGTTTCGGGATCATCGGCGAAAGGCAGGTTGGCGGCCTCGTCGAAGCTCGACTTGCGCTTGCTGCTGTAAGCCCAGAGCACCACGCTGATGAAAGCGATGAACACCACAGCCGTGCCGATTCCGCGAATAGTCCCGATATCCATGGCGTCTTACCGTTTGTTCTTGATGGAAGTGCCGAGAACCTGCAGGTACGCGACCAGCGCGTCCATTTCGGTCTTGCCTTTCACTGCATCACGGGCACCGGCGATGTCTTCGTCGGTGTAGGGGATGCCGAAGCCACGCATGACCTCCATCTTCTTGGCGGTGTCCTTGCCATCGAGCTTGTTCTCGACCAGCCAGGGGTAGGCCGGCATCTTCGACTCGGGCACGACGTTACGCGGGTTGTACAGGTGGGCGCGATGCCACTCGTCCGAGTAGCGGCCGCCGACGCGGGCCAGATCCGGGCCGGTACGCTTGGAACCCCACAGGAAGGGGTGATCCCAGACGCTTTCGCCAGCGACGGAGTAGTGGCCGTAGCGCTCGGTTTCGGCGCGGAACGGACGGATCATCTGCGAGTGGCAACCAACGCAGCCGTTGGCGATGTAGATGTCACGGCCTTCCAGTTGCAGCGCGGTGTAGGGCTTGAGGCCTTCGACCGGCTCGTTGGTAACGTCCTGGAAGAACAGCGGAACGATCTGGGTCAGGCCACCGATGCTGACGGCGATCACCATCAGCAGGGCCATCAGGCCGATATTCTTCTCGATGATTTCGTGTTTCATCAGTGAGCTACTCCGGCGGGAATCTGCGCAGCCGCATCGTATTCAGCCGGCTTGGCGGCACGCACGGTGCGGTAGGTGTTGTAGGCCATCAGCAGCATGCCGGTGACGAAGAAGGCGCCGCCGATCATGCGCACGATGTAGCCCGGGTGGCTGGCCTGCAGGGCTTCAACGAAGGAGTAGGTGAGGGTGCCGTCTTCGTTGACTGCGCGCCACATCAGGCCCTGGGTGATGCCGTTGACCCACATCGAGGCGATGTACAGCACGGTACCGATGGTAGCCAGCCAGAAGTGGGCGTTGATCAGGCCGATGCTGTGCATCTGCTGGCGACCGAACACCTTGGGAATCAGGTGGTACAGCGAGCCGATGGAGATCATCGCTACCCAGCCGAGGGCGCCAGCGTGCACGTGGCCGATGGTCCAGTCGGTGTAGTGGGACAGGGCGTTGACGGTCTTGATGGCCATCATCGGGCCTTCGAAGGTCGACATGCCGTAGAACGCCAGGGAGACCACGAGGAAGCGCAGGATCGGGTCGGTGCGCAGCTTATGCCAGGCGCCGGACAGGCTCATCATGCCGTTGATCATGCCGCCCCAGCTCGGTGCCAGCAGGATGACCGACATCGCCATGCCCAGGGACTGTGCCCAATCCGGCAGCGCGGTGTAGTGCAGGTGGTGCGGGCCGGCCCAGATGTACAGGGTGATCAGCGCCCAGAAGTGCACGATGGACAGGCGGTAGGAGTAGATCGGACGCTCGGCCTGCTTGGGTACGAAGTAGTACATCATCCCCAGGAAGCCGGTGGTCAGGAAGAAGCCCACGGCGTTGTGGCCGTACCACCACTGGATCATGGCGTCGGTGGCACCGGCATACATGGAGTAGGACTTGGTCAGGCTGACCGGCACTTCCATGCTGTTGACGATGTGCAGCATCGCGGTGACCAGGATGAACGCACCGAAGAACCAGTTGCCCACATAAATGTGCTTGGTCTTGCGCTTCATGATGGTGCCGAAGAACACCAGCAGATAGGTGATCCAGACGATACCCAGGAGGATGTCGACCGGCCACTCCAGCTCGGCGTACTCCTTGGAGCTGGTGTAACCCAGCGGCAGGGTGATCACGGCGAGCACGATCACGGCTTGCCAGCCCCAGAAGGTGAATGCAGCCAGACCGTCGGAGACCAGGCGCGTTTGGCAGGTGCGCTGGACGACGTAGTAAGAGGTGGCGAACAGTGCACATCCGCCGAAGGCGAAGATCACTGCGTTGGTGTGCAGCGGGCGCAGACGGCCGAAGCTGGTCCACGGCAGGCCTAGGTTGAGTTCCGGCCACACGAGTTGTGCGGCGATGAACACGCCTAGACCCATCCCAATGACCCCCCAGATCACCGTCATAATGGCGAACTGGCGGACCACCTTATAGTTATAAGCAGTCTGACTGATTGCTGTGCTCATGCTAGGGGTTCCACGGTTAATGGATTTTTATGGGGCAAAAATCGGCGGCAAGTATGGAGAAAGCAAGTAGCCATTGCAACGCAGCATGCCGACACGATCAGGGCTTCAGGGCCGTTCGGGAGCACCTTTTCAGGTCTCTGCGGTGACCGCTGAGAGCGTTTTGCGCAACCAGTTTGCGCAGCGCCAAGAAGGGATCGCCTTGTAGTTGTCAACGATGGCGACTGAAAGCGAGCTTAGCCCAGATCAAGGAATGTGCAGGGCTATTGGTCGGCTAGTGCGACACTGGGTCGCACAGAGGAGGGCCGGTGGCCGCGGATGCGACCACCGGTGGGGGCGGGGTTACTTCTCTTCGCTGTGGCTCAGCTTGTAGACGTAGGCGGCCAGCAGGTGGGCCTTGTCGTTGCCGAGGAAGTCTTCCTGGGCGGGCATGTTGCCGTTGCGACCATAGCGGATGGTCTGTTGCAGTTGTGCGAAGCTGCTGCCGTAGATGAACGCGGCCGGGTTGGTCAGGTTCGGGGCGCCCATGACCGGAGTGCCCTTGCCGTCGGCGCCGTGGCAGGCGAAGCAGGTGCTGGAGAAGATCTTCTGACCTGCGGCGACATCTGCCACTTCGCCTTCCGGCAGTTCGCGGCCACCCAGTTGGGTCAGCACGTAGGCGGCGACGTTGCGCACGCCGTCCTCGCCGATGGCGGCGCCTTGCGGCGGCATCATGGCATGGCGACCCTTGAGGATGGTGGTCTTGATGGTCTCCGGCTCGCCGCCCCAGCGCCAGCTGGTGTCGGCCAGGTTGGGGAAGCCGTAGCTGCCCTTGGCGTCGGAGCCATGGCACACCGCGCAGTTGGAGGCGAACAGACGGCCGCCCATTTTCAGCGCGCGCTCGTCCTTGGCCACTTCCTCGATGGGCATGGCCGCGTACTTGGCGAAGATCGGGCCGTACAGCTCATCGGCACGATCCATCTCGCGCTGCCACTGGTTGACCTGGGTCCAACCGTCCTTGTAGCCGGGCAGTACACCCTTGAAGTTACCCAGGCCCGGATAGAGCAGCAGGTAGGCTGCGCCGAACACCAGGGTGCCGAGGAACAGCATGAACCACCACTTGGGCAGCGGGTTGTCGTACTCCTCGATGCCGTCGAAGGCGTGGCCCATGGTCTGTTCGGTCGGGTTCTTGTGCACCTCGCTCTTGCGGGTGGCGAAGATCAGCCAGAACAGCGCGACCATCGTGCCGACGGTGAGCAGGGTGATGTAGATGCTCCAGAAGGCTGTCATGCTTCATTACTCCAGACATCGGGCTTGTCGTCGGCGAACGGCAGATTGGCCGCTGCGTTGAACTCGTCGCGGCGGTCGCCGCTATAGGCCCAGAAGGTGACTGCGGTGAAGGCGATCAGTACCAGTGCGGTACCCAAGCCGCGCAACGTACCCACATCGATGAACTCGAACATGGCGCTTACCTCTTGTTCTTCACGGCGGTGCCGAGCACCTGGAGGTAGGCGACCAGCGCGTCCATCTCGCTCTTGCCCTTGACCGCGTCGCTGGCGCCGGCGATGTCGGCGTCGCTGTAGGGCACGCCGAGGGTGCGCAGGGCACTCATCTTCTTGGCGGTGTCCTTGCCGTCGAGGGTGCCTTCCACCAGCCAGGGGTAGCCGGGCATCTTCGACTCGGGTACGACGTTGCGCGGGTTGTACAGGTGGGCGCGGTGCCACTCGTCCGAGTAACGGCTGCCGACGCGAGCCAGATCCGGGCCGGTACGCTTGGAGCCCCACAGGAAGGGGTGATCCCAGACGCTTTCGCCAGCGACGGAGTAGTGGCCGTAGCGTTCGGTCTCGGCGCGGAAGGGGCGGATCATCTGCGAGTGGCAGCCGACGCAGCCTTCGCGGATATAGATGTCGCGGCCTTCCAGTTGCAGGGCGGTGTAAGGCTTGAGGCCTTCGACCGGCTCGTTGGTGACGTCCTGAAAGAACAGCGGAACGATCTGGGTCAGGCCGCCGATGCTGACCGCCAGGATCATCACCAGCGCCATCAGGCCGATGTTCTTCTCGAGAATCTCGTGTTTCATCAGTGGGCTCCTTCTACCGAGAACTGCGCGGCCGCTTCCATTTCCACGGATTTGGCGCTACGCACGGTCAGCCAGACGTTCCAGGCCATCAGCAGCATGCCGCTGAAGAAGATGGCGCCGCCGATCACCCGCACCACGAAGCCGGGGTGGCTGGCTTCCAGCGCCTCGACGAAGGAGTAGGTGAGGGTGCCGTCTTCGTTGACTGCGCGCCACATCAGGCCCTGGGTGATGCCGTTGACCCACATCGAGGCGATGTAGAGCACGGTGCCGATGGTGGCCAGCCAGAAGTGGCCGTTGATCAGGCCGATGCTGTGCATCTGCTCGCGACCGAACACCTTCGGAATTAGGTGATACAGCGAGCCGATCGACACCATGGCCACCCAGCCGAGGGCGCCAGCGTGCACGTGGCCGATGGTCCAGTCGGTGTAGTGGGACAGGGCGTTGACGGTCTTGATGGCCATCATCGGGCCTTCGAAGGTCGACATCCCGTAGAACGCCAGCGACACCACGAGGAAGCGCAGGATCGGGTCGGTACGCAGTTTGTGCCAGGCACCGGAGAGGGTCATCATGCCGTTGATCATGCCGCCCCAGCTCGGAGCCAGGAGAATCAGCGACATCACCATGCCCAGGCTCTGCGCCCAATCCGGCAGCGCGGTGTAGTGCAGGTGGTGCGGGCCGGCCCAGATGTACACCGCGATCAGCGCCCAGAAGTGGACGATGGACAGGCGGTAGGAGTAGACCGGGCGACCGGCCTGCTTGGGCACGAAGTAGTACATCATCCCCAGGAAGCCTGCGGTGAGGAAGAAGCCCACGGCGTTGTGGCCGTACCACCACTGGATCATGGCATCGGTCGCACCCGCATACAGCGAGTAGGACTTGGTCAGGGTGACCGGGATTTCCATGTTGTTGACCAGGTGCAGGATGGCCACGGTGAGGATGAACCCGCCGAAGAACCAGTTACCTACATAGATGTGGCTGACCTTGCGCTGCATCACCGTGCCGAAGAAGACGATGGCGTAGGACACCCACACGATGGTGATCAGGATGTCGATCGGCCATTCCAGTTCGGCGTATTCCTTGGAGCTGGTGTAGCCCAGCGGCAGGCTGATGGCTGCAAGCAGGATCACCAGTTGCCAACCCCAGAAGGTGAAGGCCGCCAGTTTCGGTGCGAACAGCGTGGTCTGGCTGGTGCGTTGCACCGCGTAGTAGCTGGTGGCGAACAAGGCGCAGCCACCGAAGGCGAAGATCACTGCATTGGTATGCAGCGGGCGGAGCCGGCCGAAGCTGGTCCACGGCAGGTTGAAGTTCAGTTCGGGCCAGGCCAGCTGGGCAGCGATGAATACGCCGAGTCCCATGCCGACGATGCCCCAAACCACCGTCATAATGGCGAACTGGCGAACCACCCTGTAGTTGTAGGCGGAACGGGTTGTTGTGTTCATGTCTGGGCTTCCATCCACGGTTATGGCAGAGCGGCCGACATCCGTGGCACCCCTAGGCATGAGCAGGCCATGAACACCACGGATATCGACGCGAGGCAAGCATGAGCAAAGGGCCATTGGGGTTTATTGACGCGGGTCAATGTGAGGAGGGGCTGCCCTGGCTGTGGGACGAACCGTCGCAGGCAGCCTCCGGCACGCTGGTCCTGGCGCATGGTGCCGGTGCGCCGATGGACAGCCCGTTCATGCAGGCCATGGCGCAGGGGCTGGCAGCGCGCGGTGTGCGCGTGGTGCGGTTCGAATTCGCCTACATGGCCCAGCGCCGGGTGGATGGGCGCAAACGGCCACCCAATCCGCAGGCGCAACTGCTACAGCAATGGCGTGATGTGCATGCCCAGGTACGCCAGCGGGTCGCAGGCGCTGTGGCCATCGGTGGCAAGTCCATGGGCGGGCGCATGGCCAGCCTGTTGGCCGATGAGCTGGGTGCGTCTGCGCTGATCTGTCTGGGCTATCCCTTCTACGCGGCCGGCAAGCCGGAAAAGCCGCGCGTCGCCCATCTGGCCGCCCTGCACACGCCGACGCTGATCGTTCAGGGCGAGCGTGATGCCCTGGGCAATCACCAGGCCGTGGCGGGTTACGAGCTGTCGCCGGCCATTACCGTGCATTGGTTGCAGGCCGCCGATCACGATCTCAAGCCACTCAAGGCGTCCGGATTCAGTCACGAGCAACATCTGGATACGGCCGCACAGTGCATTGCCGAACATCTCCGCGCCTCGGTCTCGGTCTGAGTACGGTTTACAGGGCGGGCGCGACTGCTGCAAAGCGAAAGCGGTTGCGCTCGACTCGGCGGTCACGCAATGTGACAGCCAGACCGTCGAACAGCCCGCAGCGGCTGCTCTACAGGCGATTTGCCGACATGGCGGATCGCCAGGATGTTGTGCCGAGCAGGTCGTGCCATTAAATGGGGCGGCGTCTCGTGACGGAAAGATCGCAATGCACCACGTTGGTGCTTGTTGATTGGGATGTTTTGCTAATCGACTGATTTTAAAGGATTAATTGTGCTGGCTCGGGCCTTGCAGAGTGAGCTGCAAGTCCGGGTGACAAGGAGTACGGCATGGCCCGCACCTTTTATGACGAGATGTACGACGCGAGCGGCGCTGTCCGCCCGCACTACCGCGAATTTGCCCGCTGGTTGGCAGAAACGCCGGACGATCTGCTGGCCCAGCGCCGACGAGAAGCCGACCTTCTATTCCACCGTGCAGGCATTACCTTCACCCTCTACGGGGATGATCAGGGCACTGAGCGCCTGATTCCCTTCGACATCATTCCCCGCGCCATCCCCGCCAGCGAATGGCGCATCGTCGAGCGCGGCTGCATCCAGCGCGTTCAGGCGCTGAACCTGTTCCTCGCCGACCTTTATCACGACCAGCGCATCATCAAGGCGGGGATCATCCCGGCCGAGCAGGTGCTGGCCAACGAGGGCTACCAGATGGCGATGCAGGGCCTCGACCTGCACCGTGACATCTACGCGCACATCGCCGGGGTCGACCTAGTGCGTGATGGCGACGGCAGCTACTACGTGCTGGAAGACAACCTGCGCACGCCCAGCGGTGTGAGCTACATGCTCGAAGACCGCAAGATGATGATGCGCCTGTTCCCCGAGCTATTCGCCGCGCAGCGCGTGGCGCCAGTGGATCACTACCCGAACCTGCTGCTCGACGCGCTGAAGAGCTCCAGCCCACTGGACAACCCCACGGTGGTGGTACTGACCCCAGGCCGATTCAACAGCGCCTACTTCGAGCATGCCTTCCTCGCCCGTGAAATGGGTGTGGAACTGGTGGAAGGCGCCGATTTGTTCGTGCGTGACGACAAGGTCTACATGCGTACCACAGCAGGCGCCCGTCAGGTGGACGTGATCTATCGCCGCCTCGACGATGCCTTCCTCGATCCGCTGGCGTTCAACCCAGATTCGATGCTCGGCGTCGCCGGTCTGCTCTCGGCCTACCGTTCGCGTAACGTGGTGCTGGCCAACGCCATCGGCACTGGTGTGGCCGACGACAAGTCGATCTATCCCTACGTGGGCGACATGATCCGCTTCTATCTGGACGAGGAGCCGATCCTCAAGAACGTACCGACCTGGCAGTGCCGCAAGCCGGAGGAGCTGTCCCACGTGCTGGCCAATCTGTCCGAGCTGGTGGTCAAGGAAACCCAGGGCTCCGGCGGTTACGGCATGCTGGTTGGCCCGGCGGCGAGCAAGGCCGAGATCGAGAACTTCCGCGCCCGCCTGATCGCCAAGCCGGAGGCCTACATCGCCCAGCCGACCTTGTGCCTGTCGACCTGCCCGACCTTCGTCGAGCGCGGCATCGCACCGCGCCATATCGACCTGCGCCCATTCGTTCTCACCGGCCGTGAAACGCGCCTGGTGCCCGGTGGCCTGACCCGCGTGGCACTGCGCGAAGGCTCGCTGGTGGTCAACTCGTCGCAAGGCGGCGGTACCAAGGACACTTGGGTGGTGGAGGACTGAGTATGCTTTCGAGAACTGCCTCCGATCTGTACTGGATGTCGCGCTACCTGGAGCGTGCCGAGAACCTGGCACGCATGCTCGACGTCAGCTATTCGCTGTCATTGATGCCGCAGGATGGCCGCGGCGACGGCCTCGACGAACTGGCCATGCCGCTGCTGATCACCGGCACCCTGGATGACTACCTGGAACGCCACGGCCCGCTGCACGGCGAGCGCATGCTGCATTTCTTCGCCCTCGATGCGAGCAACCCAGGCAGCATCTACTGCTGTCTGCAGGCCGCGCGCAGCAATGCCCATGCGGTGCGCGGGCGGATCACCGCCGACATGTGGGAGAACATCAACGCCACCTGGCTGGAGATGCGCGGCATCGCCGAGCAGGGGCTGGGGCGTTACGGCATCAGCCGCTTCTGCGAGTGGGTCAAGGAGCGTTCGCACCTGTTCCGTGGCGCCACCTTCGGCACCATCATGCGTGGCGAGGCCTATCGCTTCATTCGCCTGGGCACCTTCATCGAGCGCGCCGACAACACGCTGCGTCTGCTCGATGCTCGTTATGAAATGCTCGGCGAGGAAATCGACGAACTGGAAGAACGCACCGCCCGCAGCTATTACCAGTGGAGTGCCTTGCTGCGCGCGCTGTCCTCGTTCGAGGCCTTCGCCGAGAGCTACCGAGGCTCGCCGCGCACGCGCAAGGTGGCCGAGTTGCTCTTGCTGCGCCCGGACGTGCCGCGCTCGCTGCGCGCCTGCATGGAAGAACTCAACCTGATGCTTTCCGGTCTACCCGGGGAGAACGGTCGCCCGGCCCAACGCCTGGCTGCCGAACTGGATGCCCGCCTGCGCTACACCAGCATCGATGAAGTGCTCGACGAAGGCCTGCATGCCTGGCTCACCGACTTCATTCTGCTGGTACGCCAGCTAGGCAACACCATCCACACGTCCTATCTGGAGGTCGCATGAGACTCTCGATCAGCCATGACACCACCTACCATTACGACGATCAGGTGCGCGCGAGCATCCAGTACCTGCGTCTGACCCCGCATGACAGCGAGCGCCAGCAGGTGCTCAGCTGGCAGCTCGACCTGCCACGCCCGGTGCATGCTCAGCTCGATCCCTACGGCAACATCCTGCATGTACTGACCCTGGACGAGCCGCACGAGTCCATCGTCATCGGCGCCCGTGGCCAGGTGGACATCGATGAAACCTGCGAAGCCGAGCACGAGCGCCAGTCGGCGCTGCCGTTCCTGCGCTTCACTCGCCTGACCCAGGCCGACGACGCCATCCGCGAGTTCGCCGCGCAACAGAGCAAGGCGCGTACCGATCGCAACGGCCTGATCGACCTGATGCATGCACTCAACGCCCATATCGCCTACCAGCCCGGCATCACCGCAGTGGACACCAGCGCTGCCGAGGCCTTCGCCGGTCGCCGAGGTGTCTGCCAGGATCACACCCACGCCTTCCTCGCCTGCGCGCGCAGCCTCGGCGTGCCGGCGCGTTACGTGTCGGGCTATCTCTACACCGACGATGCCGAGCACCTGGCCAGCCATGCCTGGGCCGAGGCCTGGGTCGGCGAAGCCTGGTATAGCTTCGACGTGACCAACTGCCTGGCGCGCCCGGAGCGTCACCTCAAGCTGGCCGTTGGCCTGGACTACCTCGATGCCTGCCCGGTACGCGGCATGCGCCGTGGTGGTGGTTGCGAACAGATGCACGCCCAGGTGCAGGTCGCGCCGTTGCTGCACGTGCGTCAGCAGTAACGCACAGCGGAGCGCGTCAACCGCGCTCCGATTCTTCTGCAGTGGTGCGTGCTTCGATCAGGCGCGCGACCTTGCGAAAGACATCAGCGTAGAGCGCCGAATACCTCAGCTCCTGCAGCATGCCCCAGAGCTGATAGCAAACCAGTGACAGTGCGCCTATGGCCAGCGCGTGCAATTGCTCGCTGAGCAGGCCATAGACGATGAACGCAATGCCTGGGCCCACCCAGGTCAGGTGACCGAGAATGCGTTCCAGCTTGCCCGCGCGCGTACTGGCCACGCCGAGTATCAGGGCGCGTTCTTCATCCGTGAAATCGATCTTGTCCATTCGTTGAGACCTTGGTGGTTAGGTTCTGTACGAAAAGTCGTCGAGCGAAGGTCAGGCGAGGCAAAAACAGGTGAGGAACGGACTGGGCTCGCATTCGAGTTTACGAGCTGTAAATGAGCATTCCGAACCTGTTTTTAACGAAGCATCACCGAGCGCAGGCACTTTTCGTACAGAACCTAGAGCGCTGTCTTGCGCTTGGCCATATGTTGCAGGTAGGCGATCAGTCGTTCCAGCTCCGCTGGCGGCAGCACCTGTTCGCTGAGCCCCGGCATACGCCCCTGCGGCCAGTGCCTTAGGCTTTGCGGGTCGCGGATGTATTGGCGCAGGAAGTCACTGGCAAAGTATTCGGTGGGGTTGTGCGGAATGTTCAGATCCGGGCCGAACTCGGTATCACCTGCGCCATTGAGGCGATGGCAGGCCATGCAGTTCTTCTGGTAGGCGGCGAAACCGGCTTGCACCTCGGCGCTGGAATCGGCTGCTGGCAGCAGGGCAGGGAAGCGTTGCGCGACCGGCGCCAACTGGCGGATCGTCGCGACCTGAAAGGGCCACTGCTCGGGGCCGATCTGGCTCGCTTGCGGGTTTGTCCAGACCAGATAGAAGGGCCCGGCGCTGGGCTTGCCCTTGGCCAGTGGCGGCCAAGGGTTCTTCGTGTCCTCCACGGCCAGCCAGGCGCGCGCGCCTTGTGTGGCCAGCAGAGTGGCTGCCGGTAGCTCGGCGGCAAAGCCATCCAGCGCCACCGCCTGCAGGTGATCGCCCGGGGCGATACGATCCAGCAGCACGGCTATCGGCACGGCGCGATAGTGCATGGTGCGTTTGTAGGCTACGTCAGCAGGGATTTCGATATCGCGTGCCTGGGGATGGCTCAGCAGTTCGGCACTGCTCCAGGTGTGACTGTGGTCACCCTGCGTCACCTGCAGTTCTGCGCTGTGCGCGCTCGCGGTCAGCAATAGCAGGCTGGCGAGAAGAAATTTCATCGGGCGGGCTCCGTTCAAGAAGCGCCAAGCATCGCTGGACGGAGCGCGGCGGTCTAGCCTGCGCGAATCGCCTCAACTGACCAGGCGGGTCAGGTTGGGCAGGATCAGAACGACGGCCGTGGCGAAGAGAATGATTCCGGCCTGGCGGATTTTCGGTTGTTTCAACATGGCCGCGTTCCTGCGTTGTTATTGGCTGTTACCGGATCTTGCTGCGTGGCTGGCAGTGCCGCGATTTTGGGATCGGGTCGTTGGCGTCGTCCCGGCATGACCCGGCGGCGACCTGAGCGTTCGAACGGCTGAACGCATGATTAACTCTAGGGTGACGTCAGCGTCTTTTTAGACGACTTGGTTGCAAGCAATGACGAGCTTGAATCTTCACGTTATGCCGCGCGATCTGATACGGGCAGTGAGCCCTGCGCCAGACGCATTCCTTGAGCCGAGAGGCGCAGTGACTTCGACATGACCGTTCGTCTGAGCTCAGTGGTCAACGGCACTGAGCGCTTCGGTCATTGAGCCCCAGCCCCTCGGCGCTATGGTAGGCAGGCTCAATATGAACATGCGTGGTCGGGGCAACCTGTTCCGCCTGCGCCGTATTAGTCTCCGAGGACGCCATGACCGAAGCCTATATTTTCGATGCACTGCGCACGCCCCGTGGCAAGGGCAAGAAGGACGGCGCGCTGTACAGCGTCAAGCCCGTTCAACTGGTTGCCGGCCTGCTGAATGCCCTACGGGTACGTAACGAGCTGGATACCAGCCAGGTGGACGACATCGTCCTCGGTTGCGTGACGCCCGTGGGCGATCAGGGCGCCGATATCGCCAAGACCGCCGCCATGGTCGCCGACTGGGACGTCAGCGTCGCCGGTGTGCAGCTCAACCGCTTCTGCGCCTCGGGCCTGGAGGCGGTGAACCTGGGGGCGATGAAGGTGCGCTCGGGCTTCGAGGATCTGGTGGTGGTCGGCGGCGTTGAATCCATGTCACGTGTGCCCATGGGCTCCGACGGGGGCGCCTGGGTCATGGATCCGCAAACCAACATCCACAGCAATTTCGTCCCGCAGGGCATCGGCGCCGACCTGATCGCCACCCTGGAAGGCTTCAGTCGCGCGGATGTCGATGCCTTTGCCTTGCGCTCGCAGCAGAAGGCGGCACGGGCCAGCGCCGATGGTTCGTTCGCCAAGTCGCTGATTCCGGTGGCCGACCAGAACGGCATCGTGCTGCTCGACCATGATGAATTCATCCGGGGTGACTCCACCCTCGAAGGCCTGGGCAAGCTCAAGCCGAGCTTCGAGATGATGGGGCAGATGGGCTTCGACGCCACCGCGCTGCGCGTCTACAGCCACGTCGAACGTATCGAGCACGTGCACACGCCCGGCAACAGTTCGGGCATCGTCGACGGCGCGGCGCTGATGCTGATCGGCTCCGAAGCCAAGGGCCGGGAGCTGGGCCTGAAGCCGCGCGCGCGCATCGTCGCCACCGCTGTGACCGGCACCGATCCGACCATCATGCTCACCGGGCCGGCCCCGGCCACGCGCAAGGCGCTGGCCAAGGCTGGGCTGTCCGTCGACGACATCGACCTGTTCGAGGTCAACGAGGCCTTCGCCTCGGTGGTGATGAAGTTCATGAAGGACATGGGCGTGAGCGAGAGCAAGGTCAACGTCAACGGCGGCTCCATCGCCATGGGCCATCCCCTGGGTGCGACTGGCTGCGCCATCCTCGGCACCCTGCTCGACGAGCTGGAGAAACGTCAGTTGCGCTATGGCCTGGCCACGCTCTGTGTCGGCGGCGGCATGGGTATAGCGACCATCATCGAACGAGTCTGACCGGTAGGGCGGGTGCAACCCGCCATCCGTGTTGGCGGGTTTCACCCGCCCTACGCAGCTTTGGGAAGAGAAGATAAAAAATGACTGACGCCATCCGTTACGAAAAGGGCCAGGACAATATCGTCGTCCTGACCATGGACATGCCCGGCCAGAGCGCCAACACCATGAACGCGGTCTACCGCGAAGCCATGGGCCAGATCGTCGACCGCCTGGAGGCGGAAAAGGATTCGATCACCGGGGTGATCGTCACCTCGGCGAAGAAGACCTTCTTCGCGGGCGGCGACCTCAACGAGCTGATCAAGGTCACCCAGGCCGAGGCCCAGGGTTTCTACGAGATGATCCTGAAGATCAAAAGCCAACTGCGCCGCCTGGAAACCCTCGGTAAGCCAGTGGTTGCAGCCATCAATGGCGCGGCGCTGGGCGGCGGCTGGGAAATTGCCCTGGCCTGTCACCACCGTATCGCCCTGAACGAAAGCCACGTGCAGCTCGGCCTGCCGGAGGTCACCCTGGGCCTGTTGCCTGGTGGCGGCGGGGTGGTGCGCATGGTGCGCCTGCTCGGTCTGGAAAAGGCGTTGCCGTATCTGGCCGAAGGCAAGAAGGTGCGCCCGGACGCGGCGCTCAAGGCCGGCTTGATTCATGACCTGGCCAGCGACCGTGAGGACATGCTGACCAAGGCCCGCGCCTGGATCGCCGCCAACCCGGCTGCCAAGCAACCGTGGGACGTGCAGGGCTACAAGATCCCCGGCGGCACGCCGAGCTCGCCGAACGTGGCGCAGATGCTGGCCATCGCACCGAGCGTTTTGCGCGACAAGACCAAGGGCTGCTTCCCGGCGCCGGAGAAGATCATGTGCGCTGCGGTCGAGGGTGCGCAGGTCGACTTCGATACCGCGCAGATCATCGAGGCGCGCTACTTCACCGAGCTGACCTGCGGTCAGGTGGCGAAGAACATGATCGGCACCTTCTGGTTCCAACTGAACGAGATCAACGCTGGCGGCTCGCGCCCACAGGGCTACCCGAAAACCCAGACGAAGAAAGTCGGCGTGCTCGGTGCCGGCATGATGGGCGCGGGCATCGCCTACGTATCGGCGGCGGCTGGTATCGAGGTGGTGCTCAAGGATGTCTCCCTCGAAGCGGCCGAGAAGGGCAAGGCCTACTCGGCCAAGCTGCTGGACAAGAAGGTCAGCAAGGGCCACATGACCGCCGAGCAGCGCGAGGCCTTCCTGGCGCTGATCAAGGCCACCGACAGCGAGGCGGATTTCGCCGGTTGCGACCTGATCATTGAAGCCGTGTTCGAGGATCGTGCACTCAAGGGCAAGGTCACAGCCGCTGCAGAAGCCGCTGCGCTGAGTGATGCGGTGATCGCCTCCAACACCTCGACGCTGCCGATCACCGGTCTTGCGACTGCCGTGGCCAGTCCGGAGAAATTCATCGGCCTGCATTTCTTCAGCCCGGTGGACAGGATGCCGCTGGTGGAGATCATCCGTGGCGAGAAGACCAGTGACGAGACCCTGGCGCGCGGCTTCGACTACGTCATGCAGATCAAGAAGACGCCCATCGTGGTCAACGACAGTCGCGGTTTCTTCACCTCAAGGGTGTTCGGCACCTTCACCAACGAAGGCCTGGCCATGCTCGGCGAAGGCGTCAATGCGGCGATGATCGAGAACGAGGCGCGCAAGGCCGGCATGCCGGTCGGGCCGCTGGCGATCAGTGACGAAGTGTCGATGAGCCTGATGAATCATATCCGCCAGCAGACCCTTGCGGATCTGGCGGCCGAGGGCAAGGCCATTCCCGAGCATCCGGCCTTCGCGGTGATTGATCTCATGCTCAATGAGTACAAGCGCCCGGGCAAGGCGGCCGGGAGAGGCTTCTACGATTACCCCGCAGGCGGCAAGAAGCACCTGTGGCCCGAACTCAAGGCGCGTTTCGAGAAAGCCGATGGGCAGATTTCGCCGGAAGACGTGCGCGACCGCATCCTGTTCATCCAGGCCATCGAGACGGTGCGCTGCGTAGAGGAGGGCGTACTGAAGTCAGTGGCCGACGCCAATATCGGCTCCATCTTCGGCATTGGCTTCGCAGCCTGGACCGGCGGTGCATTGCAGTTCATCAACCAGTACGGCGTGAAGGACTTCGTCGCCCGTGCGCAGTACCTGGCTGAGCAGTACGGCGAACGCTTCCTTCCGCCTGCGCTGCTGCTGGAGAAGGCCGCGCGGGGCGAGAGGTTCTAACGTCTTGCGTTCCTGATGCAACAGGCCGCCTGCTCTCAGGCGGCCTGGCACCAGCCCTGTTGCACGCACACCGCTTCGTGGATGGCGAGTATCTCGCTCTGGCGAGTGGGCATGCGCAGGGTAATCAGGCTGCCATCTTCCAGTTGCAGCGCAGCCTCGGTCTCGAATTGCAGGCCATCTTCGGCGAGACGGACATAAGTGATGCCATAGGCATCCTGGCTGAGTTGGTTGTGCATGATGCGATCTCCTTCGTTACGGCTCAGCGCGCCCGTGCATCGCGTGAGTCGGGCGATGCCGGGCGGCTTTGCTGGGTGCTGTTGAACGCGGATGCAGCGGCGAAGCTGGCGAGTGCGGCGTAGAGGCTCATGGTGATTTCCTGTCGTCAGTGTTGGCGCAAGGCCGATGTGGCGATCTTCACCGAGGCGGCGTCAGTGCAGAAGTGAAAGGCGTTCATGGTGACTATCGAGCCGCGTGATGGCTCTCGCTGTGCGCTTTTTGTCAATTTTTATTGACAACCGTTCATGCGCTTGAACACCCTCTGGGTCTTGCCAGCCGGCCGCTAATTAAGGCTCGGCTATTTCAATGCGCTGGTTGCTGTGTTAAGAAAAACACACGAATCACACCTCACTCCGTGTTCAACTCAGGAAACCTCATGTCACTGCGTATCTGCATCCTGGAAACTGACATTCTGCGCCCCGAGCTGGTCGACCAATACCAAGGGTACGGCCGCATGTTCGAACAATTGTTCGCCAAGCAACCGCTGGCCGCAGAGTTCAGTGTCTACAACGTAGTGGAGGGTAACTACCCGCCCGATAGCGAGCATTTCGACGCTTACCTGGTGACGGGCAGCAAGGCTGATTCCTTCGGTAGTGACCCCTGGATTCAAACGCTCAAGGACTATCTGCTCGATCGCTACAAGCGCGGCCACAAGCTACTGGGTATCTGTTTCGGCCACCAACTGCTGGCGTTGCTGCTGGGTGGCAAGACCGAGCGCGCCGAGCAGGGCTGGGGCGTGGGTGTGCACAACTACCGGATCGCCAGCCAGCCGCAGTGGATGGATCCGCCCCTGGATAACCTGCAACTGCTGATCAGCCACCAGGATCAGGTCACCCGACTGCCGGAGAATGCCACGCTGCTGGCTACCAGCGATTTCTGCCCGAACGCGGCCTACCACATCGATGATCAGGTGCTGTGCTTCCAGGGGCATCCCGAGTTTATTCACGACTACTCGCGCGCCTTGCTGGATCTGCGCCAGCAGCACCTGGGCGACAAGATCTACCAGAGCGGTATCGACAGCCTGCACCAGGAGCAGCAAGGCAGTACGGTGGCGCAGTGGATGATGCGCTTTGTCGCTCAGGGGCGCGATGCCAAAGCCTGATACTCTCCGCTGAAACGAAAAGCCCGGAGTTTGCTTCCGGGCTTTTTCATTTCTGCAGCATGACAAGTGGTGTCTTGATGTCAGGGCAAGGCGGCGCGTTCGCCGATTGGTGTGTCTGCGGGCCGGCCAAGCCGACGCGCTGCTGCAGTTGCTGGCTGCATTCGAGGTGTCGCGCCATCGTCCCTGCGGATCCTTTGCCAATGCCGAACAGTGTCAGGCCGGTGGTGAGCAGCGCCATGGCGATCAGCGGCAGCAAGGTATTGCGTTGGCTCTTCATCATCCAGCTCTCAGCGCAGGGTCAGGTTGCCGAGCAATTGCGGCAACAGTCGAGCGAGTGCCTGCAGCGGCGAGTCGGTGACCTGGACGATTGGCGAAACGCTGATGCCATAGCTCAAGGCCAGGGCAACCAGAATGACGATCAGATAGAGGCCGACGGCAGCCAGTGCTCCGTTGCGTGCGGCATAGGCGAGGCTGGACATGATCTGTGCTCCACGGGAACCGGAAAGGAAGTGGGCACAGCTTCAGTCATGTCGATTCGATTGAATAATGGATATCAGGCAGTTCAACTATCGATTGATTTGATGGTTGGCGCATGGCTTGGCGCCAAAAGCAATCGAAGTAGGTGAGGCAGGATGAAGGCGGGAGCAAGGCGGCGAAATGCCGTGGCCAGCACGGCATTTCCCTTCGGCGGGTCAGCCCAGATGCTGCTTGTCCAGGGCGATGGCGGCGTCCAGCGTTTCCAGCAGCGCCTTGCGCACCTTCAGTTTGGTGTTGCGGTGCGCGGTCATGTTGATTTTCTTGAACTGCTGCGCGACTGCCAGAGTGGTGGCTTGCAGGGCGTCGACCGGCACCACCTTGTCGAGAAAACCGGCTTCCAGCGCACCCAGAGGGTCGAACATCTCGCCATTGATCACCGAGCGATGGAAGGCCGACTTGCGCAGGCGATCACGTGCCAACTCGATGCCCACATGGTGCATGGTCATGCCGATCTGCACCTCGTTCAGGCCGATGCTGAACGGGCCTTCAACGCCAATGCGATAGTCCGCCGAGAGTAGAATGAAGGCGCCCTTGGCGACGGCGTGGCCAGGGCAGGCGACGATGATCGGATAAGGATGGGCGAGCATGCGCCGCGCCAGGGTGGAGCCAGCGGCAACCAGATCGATGGCGTTCTGCGGGCCGGAGGTCATCACCTTCAGATCGTAGCCGCCAGACAGAATGCCCGGCTGGCCGGTGATGACGACGATGGCACGATCTTGCTCGGCGCGATCCAGCGCAGCGTTGAAGGCGGCGATTACATCCGGGGAGATGGCATTGACCTTGCCATTGCTCAGGGTAAGGGTGGCAATGCCGTCGTCGAGTTGATAGCTGATCAGGTCGCTCATGGCTGTTTTCCTTATAGGGGCCTGCGGGCTGGGTGAGGCAGAAGGTACCCAGCCGACACAGCCTGGTAAAGCGCCGTGACTGACCGGTGAGTCAGCGAATCTGCCTATTGCGGCGATGGCCAATGACAATTGGCTGAAGCCCTGTATGGCCTCTAGGGTGTCTCTGTACTTGGAGACCCACCACCATGAATATCCTGATCAGCCTGGCACTCCTCATCGCCTTGTGCGCCTCGGTAGCTCTTAGCCTCGAGCCCCGCTTGCACACACCGGGCGGCGCGCTGTTGCTGTTCGGTGCCGGCCTGTTCGTCTCGGCCGGTTTCCTGCTGTTCGGCCGCCTGCGCCTCGACGAACTGCTCGCCAACCCAGCTTCTGAAGAACCTGCCAACCGATAAGCGTATGAATCCTTTAAAAAATATTTGCTTTCACGGAAACCTTCGACTACATTAGCGCGCCTCGACAGGCTACACGCAAAAACGTCGAGATCCGGTGAAGTGTCCGAGTGGTTGAAGGAGCACGCCTGGAAAGTGTGTATACGGGAAACCGTATCAAGAGTTCGAATCTCTTCTTCACCGCCACTTTCGCAATACCTAAAGCCCTGAAAGCTAACAAGTTTTCGGGGCTTTTTGCTTTTCAGCTTTCGGCAGGTGTCGAAGAAGTGTCGAAAAGCGGATTCAAGGTCAAAGCATCCTGCAAATGGTCGGGTGACAGGTGTGCATAGCGCATGGTCATTGCCAGCGATGTATGGCCCAGGATCTTCTGTAGCGTCAGGATATTCCCGCCTCGCATGACGAAGTGACTGGCGAAGGTGTGCCGCAGTACGTGCGTTGCCTGGCCAGCAGGCAGTTTGATCGAAGTCTTCTCCAGTACCCGGCTAAAGGTCAGCATGCAGTTGGTGAACAGGCCGTGCCGCTTGAAGTGGACGTGCAGTGCCTTTTCCAGCTTGCTATCGATAGGGATCGACCGGGTTCGCTTGGACTTGGTATTGGCGAACGTCACCATGCCGTTTCTGACACGCTCGGGCACCAGTGCTTGGGCCTCTCCCCAACGGGCACCGGTACTCAGGCAGACGCGAGCGATCAGGCCAAGCCCCGGACTGGTCTTGCGTTCGTCCAGTGCATCGAGCAGTTCGGCTATCTGGCAGTGAGACAGGAAGGAAATCGGGCGTTCCTGCAGGCGAAGCGGGCGAACCTTGGCCAGCGGGTTGGGATAGTCGATATCACCCAGGCGGTGCAGCTCGTTGAACATGGCTTTGAGGTAGCCAAGCCGGTTATTCAGCGTCTTGCCTTGGATGCCAGCCTTGAGCAGCTCGCTGCGTGTTTCACAGAAGGCATTGCCGGTGAGCTTGATTGCCACAGGATCGCCTAGATCCTTGGCCAGGTTCTGCAGCGTGCGGAGTATCGCGGCACCATCTGCCAGGGCATGGCCGTGCAGTTCGTGATAGCGGGTGCAGAGTTCGGAAAGGCGGCGACGGTCTTTCGGCTTGGGCGTCCAGGCTGGCGAGTCGATGCAATTGGCACGGCAGGTGGCTTCGAAGCGTTGAGCCTCACCCTTGGTCTTGAAGGTCTTGCGGAAGCGACGGCCCTTGATGGGTTCAACGTCGACTTTCCAGCGTCCGTCTGGCAGTTGCTCGATAGCCATTAGACGGCACGCCCCCAACGAATATGCCGTTCTTCCAGAATGCCTTTGATGTGCTTGTACAGCCCATCTTCATCCATGCCCTTGGCGGCGTAGTGGTCACGGATCACCGGCCAGCATTCCCAGTCCTTGAGCCGGTAAAAAGCCTTTCTAGCGCCCACTCGCTCCCGTGCCAGCAGGCTGACGAAGTTTCCCAGGAATAGCTCGACGTTCTTCCCCGAGAAGCCCCGCGAGGTCTTGTATTGGCGCTTGTACTCGGTTTCGTCCACCAGGGAGTCCACCGGCAGATCCACGCGCACGTCGTCACGGATCAGCGTCCAGATGGGTTCGAAGTAACCGGGGCGGGCAAGCAGCTTGAATTGGCGCAGGCCATAGCGCCACAGGCCGTCGAGGTGCGGTGAAAAGGCGGCGTAGCTGTCGGTTTCGATGGCGTTACCGCTGTGCAGATCCACGGAGCCAGAGGCAAATTGCTGGACGATGGAATGGTGATAGCGCAGCTCGACACGCCACACGTCTTGGTCGGGGTTGTAGTTGTCCGGGTCGGCTTCGTCGAAGCTGTCACGGCGACGCCAAACGCCTTCCCAATAGTCGAGCTTGTCGATGGCCCTGGCTTGTTCGGTCTTGTTGTAGATACCGAGCTGAACGCCACCGGCAGAGCCGAACAGGTAGGACTGGCCTTTGCCGTAGGTGGCAGACTCCAGCGTCCACTGAATTTCCTTGATGCCGGAAATGTCACGGGCTGCACGGGCGCGGCAGTGCATGCGGGCTACGAGGTCGGCAGGCGGTTGCCAGCCCTGCAGGTCTAGCGCGAGGTGGACGGCGCATTGGTTGCGCTCGACGTTGGTCAGGACGTGGCTGGCGTAGTAGTCCAGGCGCTCTTGCAGGCGC
Source organism: Pseudomonas sp. FG29 (assembly GCF_057809355.1). Classification (NCBI taxonomy): domain Bacteria; kingdom Pseudomonadati; phylum Pseudomonadota; class Gammaproteobacteria; order Pseudomonadales; family Pseudomonadaceae; genus Pseudomonas; species Pseudomonas sp. FG29. The sequence goes on from NZ_JBMDJU010000021.1 coordinate 70,419, forward strand.
TCAGGCGAAAAGGTGTCGATGGCATGGGGAGACACTTCGATTTTCAGGTGTGGCCCGATGTTCTCGATTTTGGCGTTGAAGTTCTTGATCAGCAGGATGAAGCCAAGGTCTGCATTCTGCAGCTTGTATTGGTAGCCAGAATCCTTGCTGACGCGACCGGAGTGCCAACGCTGGCCAGCGAACTCGACGATGGTGCCGGGCTTGTCGAACAGGCACATGACCTCGGGGCGGATCAGACCACGGTACAACTGGCGGACGGTATCGACGCTGCAGGCGAGGATTCGGACGTTGGACAGGTCGGTTATACGGGCTGACTGATGGTCAAAGAACAGGCGTCCGGTCGGCGATTCCTTGAACTCACGGTTCACACGGAGTTGGTCTTTAACTGCCATTTTCTAATGCTCCAAATAGTGCCGAATTGACACGTTTAACCTTGGTTTATCTGACGTGCTACAGGGACGTCAGCGCCTGCGCGGCGGCGCACACGCGCGCTCGTGCCTCACGCGCAACTACGCCGCCGCACGGGGCTTTGCGTTGCTGCAGGCACTGAACGACGCTCACCACAGGAAGCGCCCCTTCTGATGCGGGACGATGGTGATTGGGGCTTGCTGGGGCTGCTGGGCTAGATCGGGGTAGGCACTGGGGGCGGATTGCTGTGCCGGGATCCTCTGGCCATCGGGTGGGAGGTTGGCCAGTCTGTCGGGCTTGGCCGGGTCGAATGCGCCTTCTTGAACGTAGGCCATGCAGGCGTCAAAGGACACCACCGCTCGGGTGCCTTGCTGGGTGTTGCAGCGACAACCGTGGATCCGGCCTTTGACGTAGCCGATGGCAAGTCGGTCGCGGTTACGGTCGACGAAGTACGGGTCTGCCGAGTAAATGCAAGAGAGCTTGGGGTAAGTCACCGGGCGGGTGACTTCGTCATAGATCGGCGCCGAGCTGGGAACGTCTGGAACACGCGGAACGCGCAGGGCGAGATATTCGGCTTCGCTGAGTGGCGCGACGGGGCCTTCACTCTGCGGAACGCCACCGTAAGGCTGGGCTGCTACTGTGGCCGCCTGCTGCGTAACCGGTTCGGGTTTGGGTTGAGACTGGGCAATGCGCCGCTGATAGATGTCGTAGCCGAAGTAGCCAATGCCCAGGACGCAGATGATCAACACGAAGAGGGCGCGGGGCGGCTTGAACTTCATGTGATGTTCGGAGCCTTCCGCGACGGACTGATAGACGCCGAAGTACTTCTTATCGAGCAGGATCCGCGTGGCCTGGCCGTCGGTGAAGTCGTTCTTCTTCTCCACGTCCATGTTCACGCGCTCGAATTCCCAGCGCTTGATCACCTTGCCTTTGTGGCCGCGAACGTAGTGGATGTGGGAGTTGCAGAGCTTGCGGAAGTGGGTATCGAGCAGCCCAGGATTTTGCGTGATGCAGTGCAGCTCATGGCCCCGGTGGCGCATGGTTTCCAGGGCGCTGGCGTACTCAGGCACCGCAGATCCAGCCGGGCGAACACGGAAGAAGCTTTGCGCTTCATCGATCACGATGATCGCGTTTTGCTCCAGCTTGAACCATTCCTGAGGCGCGTCGAATTCCGTCCAGACGGCCTCGAGCACTTCGGCGCTGGGATCGAAGCCGCGGATGTTGTGGTAGTAGACAGGGCGACCTTCTTTCGCGGCTTTGGCGTCCACTTCCTTGATGGTGTTGAGGGTCTTGCCGTTACCTTGCAGACCGGTGCGCAGGACGAACATCAACCACCTGCCTTGTTGAGCAGTGCCAACCCGGTGATGGTGCCGGTGACGCGATCCATGCCAGCCAGCAGCAGGCGTGCGATGACGGCGGCGATCATGATGTTGATGGCTACATCGAACTTGGCCAGGCCGAGGATGGCGGCCACTTCATGCGGGACGGCATTGAACAGGCTTTGCACGTAGCCTTTGACGGTGTCGATCAGTTGGCCAATGCCGACATAGGCCACGTAGGCGAAACCGAGCGAGGCGAGCACCCGAAAGGCCAGCCCCGCGACGATGGAGCCGAGGAAGGTGGCGAGTAGTGGTAACAGTAATGGCATATCAGCTTCCTTTGATTCCGCGACCAATGAAGACGGCGAAGAAGATCGAGGCCAGCGCGACAATCAGCGGCCCAATCGATTCGGCGAAGTGGCAGAGCGGTTCCCACTCGAAGCTGTAGGAGCGCCCCATGATGTTGATGCTGCGCGGGGCAGGGCAGGAGCCGGGGAGCCAACGACCTTGGTTCAGGGCCTCGGTGAAAAGAGAACCGACGCCGACCTGCTTTTCATCGAGCTGATAGCCAGGCCCGCTAAGGGTGGCCTCGACTTGAGCTTGCACCTCGGCGTCATACTTCCATTGGCAGACCTGATCCTTCTGTTTGCGCAGAATCGCGCATTGGATGGCGTCACCTTCGCAGCGCAGCTCTGTAGCGCAGGATTCACCGCCAACAGTTGAGGGCTTGGGTTCGCCTTCTTCGCCAGGCTTGCCACCACCGCCCCCACCACCGCCACCAGTGTTGCCGTTGCCGCCGGTTCCGCTTCCGCTGCCAGGTTTTGGCTTAGGCTTGGTGCCGTTGTCAGTACCACCCGGGCCGGCACCGCCAGAAACAGGTACACAGGCAAAACCGCCGTTGCCGTTGTTGATGGGGTAGGTGCCGGACTTGCAGGTAGGAGGGCCATAGCCTTCTGGCACACAGACCTTTTTCATTTCGCTGCCGGTGCCGACATAGCCGGGTGTTTCACCTGGCTTGCAGTCGTTATCAGCCGGTGGGGCATCGGGATCCGGCTGGCAGACCTTCTGTCCGTTTACCGTGCCGGAAAAACCCGTGGGGCAATCCGGGTCGGGCTCATTGAATGGCGGGACACAGACGGTTTCACCGCCCATATTGCCTACGGTGCCGTTAGGGCAATTGGGGTCTTCGGGCGGTTGGTTCGGAATGCAGACGTGTTCCAGGGTGTCGCCTTTGCCGACTGCGCCGTAGGTAGTGCCGGGCGGGCAGCGAGCCTCGCCCGAGCAGAATGGCCGGTAGCCGTTGTAATAGCCTTTGAAGTCGGGGCTGTCCGGGGTGCACTTGTCGTCTGCAGGCGGCATGCAGATGCGAAAGCCCTGAGCGTTGGAGAGCACGCCATCACCGTCGCAGACGCAATCCTTGAGTGTGGGCGACCAGTTGCTGCCGTCGGGGCACTGATCATCCTCAGGCCACTTGCAGGACTCGGTTTCAAAGTCCCAATACTGCCCCTCCGGGCACAGTGGAGGAGGTTCGCATTGCATGGTGACGTGGTTGGGAACGTTGGGTGCTTCGCACTCCAGGGCGCAGGTGCCATCGGGTTGTGCTACGGAGTCGCCGGGGCATTGAGGGGTGGGCGGAAGACACGCCGGTTTATCAGAGTTAGCGGGACAAGCGGTACGCTGAAAATCTTGACGAGTCGATGTGTAATAAAAGAAAGAACAACGCATAAGGTCTGCGTTAACTAATTGGTCTTTTCGAGTCTTGTCAATGATGCTAGAGCTGTTTGTATAGCGGGAATGAAAGTAATCACATGCAGCTTGAGCACTGGGAAATTCCATACCATAACCAGGAATACCGGAACGAATCCCAAGCCAATAGTAATCATCAGCCCTAGATAACTCAGAATAAAAGCCAGCCAGAATAACCAGCAGAAACAGCGCAATAAAAGACCGACCCCAGCGCATTTCAAACCCGCCCAAAGAACAGAGCCCAGAACGCCATAACGATGATGATGGTGGTCAGCATGTTGGCGTCGAGGTTCATGGTTGAAGTCCTGATGTGAAAAAGCCCGATAACGCGTTACCGGGCTGTTTGTGGTGCAGCGCCTTACAGCGCGCGGCGGATGAACTTGAACGCAGCGATGGCGATGATCACGCCGAGGACGATGCCCGCGACCTGAACACCATCGGTCTTGGCGCCATCCAGGGCATCGGTTACGCCAGTCGGCAGTTCGGCGTGAGCTTGCTGTACGGCCAGTAGGCCAACAGCGGCGGAGGCACCGAGCGAGCGGCGCAGGGTTTTGAGGTGTTGCATGGGTGTATCTCCTACAGGTTGAGTGCCTTTTTCAGCACGAGAGCGCCAAAGACGATGGCGAACAGCACCAGGGCGTGTTCCCGGATCTGCGCGTGATCCTCGGCAGTTAGCCCGGATGGGCTTATCTCACTGAGCGCGATGGTCGAGAGGGTGCCGTTGCAAACCGGGGTCTGCCCCACGCTTTCCCACACGCCGTCGCACACAATGAAATTCATGTGGCCCCCTGTTACTCAGCCAAGCTCGGGTCGCGGAGGACTTCGGCGAGGTCGAGGCAGTCGGGGCACAGGGTCAGGTGGGGCGCCTGGCGCAGATCTGGCAGCAGGTCGGGTTGCGGTGCTGGCTGGTTGTAGAGCTGGCCCATGGGCTGCCCGCAGCAGTCACACTTCACGCGATCAACGATCAGCACGGCGGCGCCCTCGGGTTAGGCCTTGGGCGCGTCCGGCTGGCTGCCGGTCGGCTTGGCTTGTTGTTGGGCAGCCAGCTTGCGAGCTTCGGCGGAGGTGTCAGCGGCACCGGTGACACGTGCAGGCTTGGCGGACTCGATGTGCAGGACGATGAACTTGCCTGCGTTCTTGGAGCCGCGTTCGATTTCCATGGTGACGTTGACGGTTTCGAGCACATGGAGGCCTTTGCAGGCGTTCCACACTTCTTCGCGAACGTCGTCGGCTACCTGCATCGAGAGTAGGGAGATGCCCAGGTCTTTCTCGCCGTCCGGTTCATCGCCCAGGTACAGCTTGACCAGATCCACGTTGTCGAACTTCACGCGCTCAGCGCTGATGAATGCCAGTTGAGTGGTAGTGCGTGCCATGTGTGTTTCCTCGTTTAAGTTGCGCCTTATTGCGCGGATTAACCTTTTGCGGGCCGAGTTAGCCCGAGCAGAGGAACTTGCTAAGTTCTTCACTGCCAGGGATTGCACGGTTTACAACGGGTTTGTGTGCTTAGTTATACGCCACTGAAAAGCTAAAAAATCACTCTTGCATAAATATCATGCGTAAAAGCTTATTGAGCCGAATAGCGACGCAATGAAACTTTTAACTTTGGTGATAATTAACTTTTGCTCATTAATCTGCTTAACACCAAGGGCTTTGCCCTTGTAATCCCACTCTTGCCGCCGAGGGCTCGGGAGCGCGGGGCGGTGGAGCTGCCCCACACTCCCCAGCCGAGGCTTTCAGGGGGGAGGGCGTTCAAGGGTTCGCTCTGCCCGTGCCTCCGTTTGTCCGAACGGTGGAGCGTGTTCGGACAAGCCGGGGGCGCGGCCCTTGACCGGATCAGCTTCGGCGATGGCGGTGAGTTCGTCGGGGGCGCACTGGTGAACGACCTTGGCCATGGCCTGATAGAAGTAGTCATCCACCGACTCCAGTAGCTCGACGGCTTGCCAGGTGCCGAACACGCAGCCCACGGCAAAACCGATGAAGCCCCAAGGCGCGGAATGCCAGAGCAGGGCGACCAGATAGCGGCCAACACGGAAGGAAACGGTCATGCCATCACCCCACCAGTTCGAACGGTTCGCGCAGGGGCACGAAAGGGGTGGGTTTGCCGGTGTCGCTGACAACGCTCCAGAACTTCGGCGGTCGGGGCGACGGCTTGTGTTTCTCGCAGTACGAGGCAGCTGTCACACAGTTCCGCCCATCGACCATGCGCCACTGTGCGGGGCGGCAGTCGGTGCATGGTGTGGACGGGGAGGCGGCGCGCTTCGGCGGTTGCCAGTTTCGGCGTGACCAGCAGACAGAGCAGTCGCAGCTCTCGGCGTGCGGGTGACGGCGAAAGGCGAACGTCTTGCCCTGCGGATTGCGGGCAAAGCAGCTCTGGCAGCCGCAGTCCTTCGGATGCGATAGCAGGTACTGGCTGGGATTCATAAGTCATGCCCTCACCAGGGAGGCCGGAGGCTTGGCGGATCATGCGGCAGCCCTCACACCACGGACGCGATAGAAGTCGCGGGCGCGTTCCTGGGTGAGCCCCCAATGACGACCAGGGCCGGACGGCAGATCAGCGATTACGCGCTCTATATAGGCAGCACAGTCGGCTTTGTTCGGGCCGGTGTGGACGCGGTGCCAGCGGCGTTGCTTGGTGGCTCCGTGGATGGTGCAGGTCTCGACAATGTATTGAGTCGTCATGCCGTCCACTCCTGTTCCAGCAGCCAGGAGCGGAGCAGGGCGCTGTTGACCATGCGGCGCTTGCCTAGCTTTACGGTGGGGAGAACGCTTTTTTGCGCCCAGGCACGCGCGGTGCCGTAGCTGACGCCATTTCGCTCAGCCCAGGACTCGACGGTTTCCACGTCCTGTTGCGGGCCTATCAGCTTCGAAGGTTCCAGCTCTTCCAGTTCCATGCTCGTTCCGTCACTATTCGTGTCAATGCCAGTTATTCAGCACTGCGTTATCCAAAATGGATCGTGTCGAAACGGATAATGCCATTGTTGATCCATATTGGATATATCAACTATAGATCAAGTGGCTATGATTAAAGAGCGCGTTATAACTATTTTGAAAAGCTCAGGGATTCGGCTTCCTGAGCTCGAGGAGCGCACTGGCATCAGTCGCTACACCTGGAACAACCTGAAGAACACCGCTAGAAAGCGCGAAATCAAGGCCGAAGAGATCGAAGCTATCGTTAAGCTTTTTCCTCAATATGCCTTGTGGGTGGTCAGTGGCGAGGTAGCGCCAGACGCAGGGCAGACAAGCCCCGAATACGATCAGGCCAATTCAAACTTGCCCAATCAAAACGCGGGATAGCGATTACAAAGGAAGTAGCTAGACGTTGGTACCCCAGCGTGGTTGGGAAGGGTTTTAAATAAAATTATTGCTCTTAGATTCTGATTGTGTGAGGACGCGTTTTGAAGAATATTAATTCTGCATATAGGGTTAAGGCGGTTCTCAGGAAGACTGTAAGCGCGGCAGAAACTAAACCTGCTGTAGAGGTTTGGGCTGATGTTCTTGGGGTGAATGGTTTAGAACCAAATAAAAAACAGTTCGCGGTCTCAAGGTTTCTATCTGATCTGCATGATGAAGTTGAGTTGACTAAAGAGCAGATGGAAGGCACGGGTTTCACTGAATCTCTATATTTGGGGGCTTTGACTAGATGCAATAATGTTTTTTCAGTACAGCATCTGGGTACACAGTGGGGGAGTGTCAAAAAGCAGATCAACAATGAAACATTGATTGTGCTGGGGTTTTGCTCGGAGATTCTACCCAGCGAAGAAAATGAGATAGATAAAGAAAAATTGCAAGAACTCGCCGGTTTGGTTGGAGAGTTGAAAGGCATGCTTGCTGATTCTGGGCTAGGTGTGAGTGCGAAAAGAATAATAGAGAAGCACGTGGCGAGAATAGAGGAGGCCCTAAGCAAATATCAGGCGGTAGGTGCCCGGGGCTTAGAGGACGCTCTACAGTCGGTTATAGGCGAGGCCGTGATTAACGAGTCAGAGCTTAAGGCTATGAAGGAGACTGAAGAGGCTGGAAAATTCATAGAAGTGATTCGCAAACTTAAAGATGCAGTAGTTTCCGCGTCTAACGTGAATCAACATGCTGACTCTCTATTAGGAGTAGCGGAAAAAGCTAATAAAGCTATAGGTTTCCTGCAGAATCTAATGTGATTTAATTTTTAGCGGGGCAAGGAAGCAATATGAAATCCGACTGGGAAGACGCACCAAACTATCTACGTAGCAAGAAAAAGCCCGGCCCATGGCGAATGGTGGCCATCCTGAGCGTGGGTTCCGCGATTACCTGGGGCGTGATCGCGTTGTTCGCCAAGCCAATCGTGATCAATGTAGATCAGCTCAAGCAGGCGATCCACATCGACGGCAAACCCCTGTTCAGCCAGCAACCGGCGGAACAGCCCTACAGCGAGCCGGAAGAGAACCTAAGGCTGCCATCCATTCCCCTCGATCCACCCGCGCAACGGGTTGCACACCAGTCGGCCAATCAGCCTCAGCCATACGCCTCGATGGAGTGGACAGAGGAAGAAAAGGCGAGGGCGGTTGCCAGTGCGCAGAATGTCTTCAATGACAACAATTACACACCCAAGCAGCCGGCCAGCACCTACACCCCGCCAGCAACCCACCGCATAGCCCAGGCACCCCAGCAGACGCAACAGCGCCAAGCCCAACAGGTAAGCCGCGAGCGTACAGCCATATGGATCAAGAGCTGGAACGGTGGGACGAACTACCTGGCGGAATGGCTATCGGTGAACAACTACATCGACGGCACCAGCGTCTGCGCCAACCACCGACGCGGATCAATCGACTACCGCGAATGCCGCAAGGCCGCCAAACAGCACTTTCACGAGGAGTGCAAAACCTGGCGTGCCCGCTATGACAGTGACCGCAAGACAAGTAGTGACCGCATGAAAACGCGCTATTGCTCTGCGGCGAGTAGCTTTAGTCCGATGGGTTAGATTTTTCTTAAAGATATGACTAGGAGTTGTTATGTTTCGATATGCAGCGTTATTTGTTGTTGCTGTAGGTGTTGCCGGTTGCGATATTAATTTATCAAGCCTTAGGCCAGTGAAGTGGGCGACTGTTGATGTCAACAAGGTTCGTGCAGTAGTGGCTGATGGTGTCAAAGCTGAAAATCCATATCCGGCAGAATTGGAAGGTGCGAATGGCTCGGATGAGGAGTACACAAGAACACGAAGCCAAATTGCTAGTCTGAGAAGTGCGGCATCTGAAAAGTGTCAGAAGTCCATCGTGCCTCCCGACGCCAAGGCTGCAGTTGGGTATGGCCAAGCTTTTTATGGTAGTAGGATTAGTTTGGATTCTGAATTTACAAAGTGCATGCGCTTAATTGATGAGGATCAGCTTATTGTTGACTTAAACTCAAAAATTCAAGCTTATGATAAGCGTCGTCAGCAAAAAGCGGTTCACGATCGAGAAGTGGCACGGAAAATTGAACAGCGCGTAAGAGACGTTATAGCCGTCTATGGCAAGTCGAATGGATATGAGTTGTTGATTGAAGAGCACGGCGCTGGAGTGATTTATAATTCGAGTGACTTAGTTGTTGATGTTACTGGTGGCGTTCTAGATAGCTTAAAGCGCTAGGTGGTAATAGCGCTGGGGTGATGGCTGCAATGAAGCAGATCGATGCAGGCTAGTGCGTTCAGGTGTCGAAAAAGTGTCGAAATCATAGTGCCGAATAGAGACGAAACGAGACGGTGAGTGGAGCGGAAAGCCCGTAACGAGCGGGTTTGGCACGAATTGGCACGCTACTGAAACGGGTTCGAATCTCTTCTTCACCGCCACTTTCGTAATACCAGAACCCCGAGAATCGAAAGATCCTCTGGGTTTTTTGTTTCCGATCGAGCGCTCTGTTCAGTCCGATTCCTTATCAGTCAGTTCTTCATGGAACCCCTCGGCGCCGTGGCGCCAGTAGGCGGCTACGCGCATGGCTTCCTTGGGGTGACCTTTTTCCATCGCCAGCGCCTTGCGGATGCGTTTCATCAAGCTGGCTTCACCGGCAGCCCAGGCGAAGCCTTCGCCGGCGGGTAGGGTGAGCGCCTGGACTGCAGCCAGCAGTTTTTCGCCATCGTCGAAGTGCTCAAGCGTCGCCGTGCCAGGCAAGGTGCGGGGCGGTACGGCGGCGTCGAGCAAGAGCATGACGTGTACCCGGCTGGTCGAGGGCAGTTCTTCGAGGCGGCGGGTGATGGCCGGCAGGGCGCTGGAGTCGCCGATCAGCAGGTGCCAGTCGTAATCCATGGGAATGATCATCGAACCCTTAGGGCCGCCGATGGTGGCTGGCATGCCGGGTTTTGCAGCGGCAGCCCAGTCGCTGGCCTGGCCGTGACCGTGCAGGGCGAATTCGATGGTCAGCTCGCGTTTGGCCGTATCGAAATGGCGCGGGGTGTAGTCGCGCATGACGGTCTCGCCCGCGGCATTGGTGAAGATGAACTTGATGTGGTCGTCGAACGAGGCCGAGTTGAAGTCGGCCAGGTCTTCGCCACTGAAGGTGATGCTGGCGAATCCATCGTCCAGGCGCTCGATGCGCTGGATCTGGACGTTGCGGCGGCGCAATTCGTGACGAACCCGCTGGACGCGGCGCTGTGGGTTGGTGGTGTTCATGGGTGTGCCCTGAGGTGATTAGTTGATAACATCAATCATCCTAAAAGCACATGGTTGATAAAGTCAACGATATGTCCGAAAAGCTTGCTGATGACGTCTTCGAGTCGATCCATTCCCTTATGCACCTGTATCGCGCCCAGCAATACCGGGTTTTGCGCGATGGGCCGCATGACCTCACGCATATGGAATACAAGGTGATGAGCTTTTTTGCTGCTCATCCGGATGCCACCTTGCGTGAGCTGGTGCAGCGCTCCGGGCGTGACAAGGCGCAACTGGCACGGTTGATCAAGGAGCTGCGTGACAAGGATCTGTTGCAAGGGCAGGTGGATGAGGAGGATCGCCGCATTACGCGCCTGCGATTGACGCCCGACGGGCAGGCCGTGCACGAGACGCTGCGGCGTCAGGGGCAGTTCCTCAACGAAGTCGCCGTGCAGGGGCTCTCCATCGAGGAGCGCGAGCAGTTGCTGGCATTGCTGGAGCGTGTCGGTGCGAACCTGCGCGGCTCATCAACGGAGTGAGTGGCATGGCCATGAGGGACTCAGGCTTCAAGCGGCGGCTACGCAGCCCTGCAACAGACTGAGCAGAGCATCGCGGCGCCTGGATGTGTACAGCGGGTAGTGCGCCAGCCAGGAGGGCAGGTGTTCGAGCAGCTCCAGTGCTGCGACTGCCTTGCTGCCAGAGGGGAGGTAGCCGACAGACGCGAGTAGCTCGTCGAGCCGTTCGCGCAATAGCTGGCGCTGCCCTTCGATATGCTGCCTCTGCTCCGGTGCCAGGCAGTGAAGTTCACGGTTGGCCAACTGGAAGTGCAGAGGATGGCTGGCGTGCAGTGTCAGCAGATCATCCAGCAATGCCGCCAGTCTGACCTCTGCCGACTGCTCGGCACGTGGCCGCTCGAACAGTGCCAGCAGGGCCATGTAGTGTTCTTCGATGAATTCCTGCAGCAGCTCTTCCTTGCTTGCGACGTGGTTGTACAGCGAGCCGGCTGACAGTTCCAGATGGCTGGCCAGTTCGCGCAGGCTGACCTGGGCGAAACCGCGTTGGGCAAAGAGTTCGAGCGCACGGTGGCGGTTGCGCTGGAAGCGAGAATTTCGCAGGTCGGGCAGGGTAGTCGTCATCATGCGCTCTCAGCTGCGGAAGGGGCGGCCAGGCTGATGCCCGGCCGCGAGCCATTCAGACGCGTTCGAAGATCACCGCGATGCCCTGGCCGCCGCCGATGCACATGGTCGCCAGCGCGTAGCGCCCCTGAACCCGGTGCAGCTCATGGATCGCCTTGGTGGCAATGATGGCACCGGAGGCGCCGATCGGATGGCCGAGAGAGATGCCGGAGCCGTTGGGGTTGACCTTCTCGGGGTCGAAGCCCAGCTCACGGGCGACGGCGCAGGCTTGGGCAGCGAAGGCTTCGTTGGACTCGATCACATCCAGATCGGCAACGCTGAGGCCGGCGCGTTGCAAGGCCAGGCGCGTTGCCGGCACGGGCCCTAGCCCCATCACGGTCGGTTCGACGCCGGCGTGGGCATACGCGACCAGGCGTGCGATCGGCTTGAGGTTCTGCGCGCGTACCGCGTCGCCGCTTGCCAGCAGCAGGGCGCTGGCGCCGTCGTTGAGGCCTGAGGCATTGCCGGCGGTTACGCTACCGCCTTCGGCAAAGGCAGGCCTCATCTTCGCCAGTTGCTCGATGGAGGCATCGGCACGTACGTGTTCGTCCACTTCGAAATGGGTCACGCCCTTGCGGGTTTTCAGTTCCACCGGGACGATCTGGCCGGCGAAGCGGCCTTCGGCGATGGCGCGTGCCGCACGCTGCTGGCTGAGCAGGGCGAGGGCGTCCTGGTCTTCACGGCTGATGTTGCACTGCTTGGCGATGTTTTCCGCGGTGATGCCCATGTGGATCTCGTGCAGCGGATCCTGCAGCGCGCCGAGCATGAAATCGAGCATCTTGGCATCGCCCATGCGCGCGCCCCAGCGTGCGCTCGGCACCAGGTAGCCCGCCTGGCTCATGCACTCGGCGCCGCCGGCGATGGCTACCTGGGAATCCCCCAGCAGCAGCCCCTGAGCGGCGCTGACGATGGCCTGCAGGCCCGAGCCGCACAGGCGATTGACGGTGAAGGCGGGCGCTTCCTTGGGGATGCCGGCCTGCAGCGCTGCTACGCGGCTTATATAGGCGTCCTTCGGTGTGGTAGGAATGACATGGCCAAACACTACATGCTCGACTCGCGCAGCTTCGCAGCCGGCACGTTCGAGGGCGGCGCGGGTGACCAGGGTCGCCAGTTGCGCTGGCGGGGTATCCTTGAGCGAGCCGCCAAAGGTGCCGATGGCGGTACGAACGGCGCTGACGACGAAGACTTCGGGTGTGTGCATGGCGACCTCCAGGTTGAATGGCGCAAGAGTCTAGGACGCACCTGCCGGCTGTTCCATGCCCGAATTGCGCAGGTGTCGGTGACGGATTTGGATATTGCGATGAAGTGGAAAACGATATGACGGCCATCGGCGACAACGGCAGCTTGCGCAAGCGAGATTCGGTGGCTGCCTACCTGGTCAGTGCCGCCATTCACCGCTTGCAGGATGATCCGCAGCAGGCCGAGCAGTTGCTCAGGGCGGTCGATATCGATCCGGCCTTGCTGGGCGATCCGCTGAACCGTGTGCCGGCCGATGCGGTGGTGCGCCTGTGGCTGCGATTGACCGAGCTATTGGGTGACGAATTCTTCGCCTTCGATTCCGCCGGGTTGCCACGCGGCGCGTTCGCCATGATTTGCCGCAGCCTGTTGCATGAGCCGGATCTGGGGCGCGCACTGCGCCAGTGCCTCAGCGGGCTCAACCTGTTCCTCAAGGACATCCGTGGCGAATTGCTGGTGCGCGGCAAGCGCGCGGCCATCGTGCTGCGTACGACGATCAGCGACGTACGCATCCGTGGCGTGGCAGAGGAGATCTACCTCAGTCTGGTGATCGGCGTGGCGTGTTGGCTGGTCGGCAGGCGCATCGATCTCGATCACACCCAGTTCGGCCATCCCCGACCGCCACATGGCGCAGACCCGTTGCTCTGGGGGCCGTGGATCGAGTTCGAGTGTACGCAGACAGCGGTGGAGTTCGACGCGGCCCAGTTGGCGCTACCGGTGGTGCGCAACTTCGCCAGCCTCAAGCAGTTTCTACGCCAGGCCCCCGAAGGGCTGGTGGTGCGCTTTCGCAACCGCGACGGCTTGTCGGCTCAGGTTTATCGCTTGCTCAAGGAGGCCTGTGACATGCAGTGGCCGGCGCAGATCGAGATGGCCGCTCGCCTCGGGCTCAGCGAGTCGGCCTTTCGTCGCCAGCTGGAGCGTGAGGGCTTTTCCTACCAGGCACTCAAGCATGAAGTGCGCAAGGCGCTGGCGTTCGAATACCTCAACGACGCTGCGCTGAGCATCGCCGAGATCGCGGCGCGCTGCGGTTTTCAGGAGCCCAGCGCCTTCCATCGTGCCTTCCGCCAGTGGACTGGCATGAGCCCCGGGCGTTACCGCTCTGCGCTTTGCGGCGAGCCTGCCAACCATTGATTGCGCCCATGGCGACTATCGAAAGCGCTGATTTCTGCTGAGGTCGCCCCCGGCCTAAGCTCACCGGCAACGAAACGCTCAAACCGTTGGAGGTGGCTATGCCGCGCATCGATGTGGTTTCCCTGGTGGGCAGTGCGGTGCCTGCCGAACTCAAGTCCGATGGCCATATGGCTTGCTGGTTGCTGCTGGTCGATGGCCAGCCCAAGGCCGGCCCCTTCGCCTCACGGGAGGCAGCCCTGGCCTGCCAGGCGATCTGGCAGCTCAGTACTGCCGTTCGTGGTGACGCGAGTTCCAGCTTCCTGGCCTGATCGATTTTCCGCGCCTGCTTTGCGCTCCCTTTGGCCCGCCTCTATCAGACTGTGTGAAAACTACTGCGCTCGGCCATGCTGCGTTAAAAAACGGCTCAAAATGCTCATTTACAGCTCGTAAACTGCGCTTTTTCGCCGTTTTTTGCCTTGCCTGACCTTCGCTCGCTACGTTTTCACACGGTCTGTCTATGGCGGGCATTTCTTTTATCTGTGCAGGTAAACTGGCGCTTTTCCCGGTCGGGGTAGGTGGGCGTGAAGTGGGACATTTTCTGCGCCGTGGTGGACAACTACGGCGATATCGGCGTGACCTGGCGTCTGGCCCGGCAACTGGTGACCGAGCACGGATTGGCGGTGCGCCTGTGGGTGGATGACCTCACGGCCTTCGCGCCTCTGTGCCCCACGCTTGATCCGCAGTTGGCCATACAGCAGCAGGCTGGGGTGGAGGTGCGGCACTGGCCACGTGCCTGGCAACCCGTCGAGGTGCCCGATGTGGTGATCGAGGCGTTTGCCTGCAATTTGCCTGAGCAGTATGTCGAGGCGATGGCGGCGCGTGAGCGCCGGCCGTTGTGGCTGAATCTGGAATACCTCAGCGCCGAGGACTGGGTGGCCGGTTGCCACGGATTGCCTTCGCCGCAGCCGGGCGGGTTGCAGAAGTTTTTCTTCTTTCCTGGTTTCGTCGAGGGCACTGGTGGTCTATTGCGTGAGGCCGATCTGCTCGATGAGCGGGATCGTCTGCAGGCCGATGATGAGGCGCAAGCCGCCTTCCTGGCGCGATTGGGCGTGGTACGGCAGGAGCAGGCGCAATTGATCTCGCTCTTCGCCTATGAAAATGCTGGTCTGGGCGAGTGGCTGGATGTTCTTTCCACCGCTGAACAGCTCACGCAACTGCTGGTGCCGCAAGGGCGCATTCTTGCCGATATGCAGGCCTGGCTCGGAGAACCGTTGGCACCTGGCGATCGCTGCCAGCGTGGCAATCTGTATCTGCAGGTGCTGCCCTTCATGGCGCAGGCCGACTACGACCGGCTGTTGTGGTGCTGTGATTTCAATGCCGTGCGCGGCGAGGATTCCTTCATCCGCGCGCAGTGGGCGGCAAGGCCCTTGCTCTGGCATATCTATCGGCAGGAGGAGGGCGCGCATTGGGACAAGCTGCACGCCTTCCTTGCGCTCTATCGCCTGGGGCTCAGCGCTTCAGCTGATGCCGCTCTGGTGAAGTTGTGGACGGCCTGGAATGCCGGAGAGAGCATGGCAGAAGCCTGGAGTGAGGTACAGCGCAACTGGCAGGAGCTGCAGAAACATGCCCGGCGCTGGTGCACACAGCAGGCCGCTCGGCCGGATCTTGCCTCGGCACTGGTGCAGTTTCATCGAAATTGGCTATCATAGCGGGCTTAGAATTCTGTACCTCCCGCATATTTCGGATATTCGCATGAAAACTGCACAGGAAATGAGAGTCAACAGCGTGGCCCTGATCGACGGCCAGCCGTGGCTGATTCAGAAGGCCGAGTTCACCAAGTCCGGTCGTAACAGCGCCATCGTCAAGATGAAGCTGAAGAACCTGCTCAATGGCTCCAAGACCGAAACCGTCTACAAAGCCGACGACAAGATGGAGCCGGTGATTCTCGAGCGCAAGGAAGTGACCCTGTCCTACATCAGCGGTGACGACTATGTGTTCATGGATCCGGAGTACAACTCCTACGAGCTGCGCGCCGAAGATCTGGAAAGCGTTCTGCCGTTCATCGAAGAAGGCATGAGCGACATCTGCGAAGCCGTGTTCTTCGAAGGTAAAGTCATTTCCGTTGACCTGCCGACCACCATCGTGCGTCAGGTTGTCTACACCGAGAACGCTGCTCGTGGCGACACTTCCGGCAAGGTGATGAAGCCTGCCAAGCTGCGCAACGGCACCGAGATCAAGGTTGCCGAGTTCGTCGACATCGACGACTGGATCGAGATCGACACCCGCGACGCTTCCTACAAGGGTCGCACCCAGGCGCCGGCTTAAGCCCGAGCGTTTCGAAAAACCCGGCCTGCGCGCCGGGTTTTTTGTGGGCGCAGGTTTTGTGTGCTCATTCGTCCGCGCGGGGCAGGCTGGCCTGCAGCGCCTGATCCCAGGGCGGCGGAAAACCGAAGCGCTGCTGCAGGAAACTCAGCAAGAGACGAATGCGCGGGCTGCCTTCACGCTCCAGACGCAAGGCGTAGATGGTGCTGGGCTCGGTCGGCGGCAAGCCGTTCTCGCAGAACAGTGGCACCAGTTCGCCACGTTGCAGATGCTCGCTGCTCATCCAGGTCGGCAGGTGGGCAATACCCAGCCCGGCAATCGCGCTGAACAGCAGGGTTTCGGCGTTGTTGGTGACCATCCGTAGGCGTTTGGGTTTGCACTGCTGCAGTTTGCCGTCGATGGCGAAGCGCCAGGCATAGGGTGGCGCGAGGCTGTCCCAGTCGAGACCGTCATGCTGGTCGAGTTCCAGCGGGCTAAGCGGGATGCCGCGACGGCGCAGGTAGTCCGGGCTGGCGCAGACGATACGCAGCATCGAGGCCAGCGGTGTGGCCACCAGGCGGCTGTCCGGCAAGGGGCCGATGCGTACCACCACGTCCACTTCGCCCAGGTGTTCACCATGCAGATCGGTGAAGCTGTCGATCAGGCGCAGTTGCACGTCCAGGCCAGGGTTGGCGGCGAGGAAGTCGGCGATGGCCGGGGCGAGATGGCGGCGACCGAAGGGGGTCGGTGCATCGATGCGGATCAGGCCTTCCGGCGCGCTGCTCAGCGACACGGCTTCGGCGCGGGCCAGGTGCAGTTCATTGAGAATGCGCCGGGCGCGCTCGGCGAAGGCCAGACCGGCGGGGGTGACCCGCACGGCATGGGTGGTGCGGCTGAACAGACTGCTGCCAATGGCGCGCTCCAGGGCATCGATACGCCGCGCTACCGCTGAAGGCGTGAGCGGGTGGCGGCGAGCGGCCGCCGAGAAACTGCCGGTTTCCAGCACATCGAGGAAGAGCTCCAGCTGGTCGGTCAAGGCATCCGGGTTCATATGTGCTCGCCTGTGCGTTATATGCAAAGCCATTGTGCGCGGTTGTGCGTTTCCATACTAGCCGCAGGCTTCTACCATGCGCACAACCTTGGAGGTGTCATGAGCCTGTTCGATCTGTTGCTGAATCTGTTGCTGGGTGTCGCGCTGGGTACCGTGGGCGGTCTGTTCGGGATCGGCGGTGGCCTGATCGCCATTCCGGTACTCGGTGTGCTGTTCGGGCTCGATCAGCAACTGGCGCAGGGCACGGCGCTGGTGATGGTGGTACCGAACGTGATGCTGGCCATCTGGCGTTACCACCAGCGTAACCGTATCGATCTTCGGCATGCCCTGTTGCTCGGCGTCACCAGCTTCTTTTGCGCCTGGTTGGCCTCGCTCTACGCCGTGGGGGTGGATGCGCGCACCATGCGCTGGGCCTTTGTTGGCTTCCTGCTGGCGCTGGCAGCCTACAACCTGTTGCGCATGCTGATGCAGCAGACCGCGCCCAGCGGCGAGTTGCGCTATCCCTGGGGCTGGTTCGGTGTGCTCGGCGGTGTCGCCGGCGCCATGGGCGGGTTGTTCGGCGTGGGTGGGGCGGTGGTGGCCACGCCGGTGCTGACCAGCGTGTTCGGCACCACGCAGGTGGTGGCGCAGGGGCTGTCGTTGTCGCTGGCGCTGCCCAGCACCGCCGTGACGCTGTTTACCTATTCGATGCACCAGCACGTCAACTGGTGGATGGGCATACCGCTGGCCATTGGCGGGCTGCTCAGCATCAGTTGGGGCGTGCGCCTGGCGCATGCGCTGCCGGAGCGCCTGCTGCGCAGCCTGTTCTGCGGCTTTCTGCTGGTTTGCGCGGTGCTGTTGGCGTTGGAGCTGTAGCAGGCCGTTGAAAAAACGTAGGCGAGGCAGCCAGTGCAAGGCAAAAACAGCCGAAAAAGCGCAGTT
>NZ_JBMDJU010000022.1:0-87873 GCF_057809355.1 Pseudomonas sp. FG29
CTGAGCCTGAGCCTGAGCCTGAGCCTGAGCCTGAGCCTGAGCCTGAGCCTGAGCCGGTTGCCGTGGCGGAAGTGGCTGCACCTGTCGATCTGCCTTGGGAGCCAGTGCCTGCGGCCGTGCCCCAGGTCGAGGCGCCCGTCGTGGCTGAATCAGAACCGGCCCCGCGCGTGGCGCCGGCGCCTGTGGTGGAGGCTGCGCCCGTTGCCGAGGCAGTCGCTCCCCAGGAAGGCGTGGCCCTCGTCGACGACGAAGAGCCGCCACCCGGTGACTACGATTACGTCGAGGTGGACAACGGCGCACTGGACTACGACTTCGATCTGCCGAGCGAAGCCGAGGCTGAGATCGAGCCCGAGCCGCTGCCTGCCGTCGCGCCGGCGACCGGCCTGGCTGCAGAATGGCTGGCGCTGTTCCCGCTGCTCGGTCTGGGTGGCATGACCGGCAGCATCGCCGCCAACTGCACACTGATCGAAGCCAATGGCGACGACTGGCTGCTGCACCTGGATCCGGCGCACAGCGCCTTGTTCAACCCGACCCAGCAACGCCGCCTCAACGACGCCCTGAACCAGCAGCAGGGGCGCAGCATCAAACTGCGCATCGAGTTGCGCAAACCCGAACAGGAAACCCCGGCGCAAGCGGCCGCGCGCAAGCGTGCCGAGCGACAGCGCAGCGCCGAGGCCTCGATCCATGCCGATCCGCTGGTGCAGCAGATGATCCAGCAATTCGCCGCCAAGGTGCGCGACGGCAGCATCGAACCGATCGACACCCCCAGTTAAACCCCGAACACCGAGGATACCGACATGATGAAAGGTGGCATGGCAGGCCTGATGAAGCAGGCTCAGCAGATGCAGGAAAAGATGCAGAAGATGCAGGAAGAGCTGGCCAATGCCGAAGTCACCGGCCAGTCCGGCGCCGGCCTGGTCAGCGTGGTGATGACCGGTCGCCACGACGTCAAGCGCATCACCCTGGATGACAGCCTGATGCAGGAAGACAAGGAAGTGCTCGAAGACCTGATCGCCGCTGCCGTCAACGACGCCGTGCGCAAGGTCGAGCAGAACAGCCAGGAGAAAATGTCCGGCATGACCGCCGGCATGCAGCTTCCCCCCGGCTTCAAAATGCCTTTCTGACAGGCCACGTGGCGTCCAGTCGACGCACATGGCGGCGTTGCCGGCGAACTCGGAATCCTCATGTGCTCCAGCACACTGCGGTTCCTCGTCCGCCGGCGCCTTGCCCTGTACGCCGCCTGATCGCCACTCTTAGTTGTGTTGCTCGCATGTTCAGTTCGTAGGGTGGGCTTTAGCCCACCCGATCATTGCCCGCCAACCTTTGCAGGACTTCCATGAGCTTCAGCCCCCTGATTCGCCAGTTGATCGATTCCCTGCGCATCCTGCCCGGCGTTGGTCAGAAGACCGCGCAGCGCATGGCGCTGCAGCTGCTCGAACGCGATCGCAGTGGCGGTCGGCGTCTGGCTCAGGCGCTGAATGCTGCGATGGAAGGCGTGGGCCACTGCAAGCGCTGCCGCAGCCTGAGCGAGGATGATCTTTGCCAGTTGTGCCTGGACGAGCGTCGCGATGACAGCCTGTTGTGCGTCGTCGAGGGGCCGATGGATGTGCATGCGGTGGAGCAGACCGGCTACCGCGGCCGTTATTTCGTGCTCAAGGGGCATCTGTCCCCGCTCGATGGCCTCGGCCCGGAAGCCATCGGCATTCCCGAACTGCTGGCGCGCATCGAGGTGGGTGCCTTCAGCGAAGTGATCCTGGCCACCAACCCCACGGTGGAGGGTGAAGCCACGGCGCATTACATTGCGCAGATTCTTGCTGGCAAGGGCCTGGTTGCCTCGCGCATCGCCCACGGCATGCCGCTGGGTGGCGAGCTGGAACTGGTCGACGGCGGCACCTTGGCGCATGCCCTGGCCGGCCGACGTCCGATCAGCCTGTAATCGCGCCCCCAACATTCGGAGTGCCCGTGCCCGCCGACACTCTGCGCCGCATCAGTCTGTTGCTCCTGTTGAGTCTGCCTGTGGCTGCGCAAGCCGGCGCATGCCCGACTGGGCAGGTTCAGGTGTGTCTGGGCGCCTCCTGCCTGTGCGTGCCGGATCCGGTTCGGGTGCGTGAGGATGGCTTGAACATGGCGGCGAAGCGGCTGGAAGCGTGGTTGCTGCAGTCCCGCCAGGCAGCGCTGCGAGCCGGCACCGAACCCATTCCCCTGATGATTCGCGCGCAGCTCGCACCCTTTTACGATGAGGCGCTGCTCGACTCCGTGCGCTTTCGCGTCGGCATCACCGACGAGATGGATGCCGCCACCGTCATGCTGCAGAACCCCGACGTGCAGGCCGTGACCCTGGTCGATGTGGTGGTGTTTCGTGATGCCGGTGCTGCCGCTGAGGATGCCGCGCTGTGGGCACACGAACTCTGGCATGTACAGCAATATCGCGAATGGGGCACCGATGGCTTCGCCCAGCGTTACACCCGCGATTTCCAGTCAGTGGAAGGGCCTGCCTACGAGATGCAGGCGCGGGTGAGGCGGGCGCTACGCGAGCAGAAATGAAACGCTCGCTTGAAAACCAAGCAAGCGCTAGGTTAGGGTGGCCAAAACAATAACGGGAGTACCCGCATGGCCGCCGCTCAGCACTATTTCGATGAGTCCCACCAACTGGTTCGTGATTCCGTTCGGCGCTTCGTCGAGCGCGAGATCCTGCCGCATATCGATGAGTGGGAGGAGGTCGAGGAATTCCCTCGCGAGCTGTACCTCAAGGCTGGCGCTGCGGGCATTCTCGGTATTGGTTACCCGGAGCAGTACGGCGGCAGCCACGAGGGCGACGTGTTCGCCAAGGTCGCGGCCAGTGAGGAGCTCATGCGCAGTGGCTCGGGCGGACTGGTGGCCGGGCTCGGTTCGCTGGATATCGGTTTGCCGCCCATCGTCAAATGGGCCAAGCCCGCCGTGCGCGAGCGTGTGGTGCCGCAGGTGCTGGTCGGCGAGAAGATCATGGCGCTGGCGGTGACCGAGCCTTCTGGTGGCTCCGATGTGGCCAATCTCAAGACCCGTGCCGTGCGTGACGGCGATCACTACCGTATCAATGGCAGCAAGACCTTCATTACCAGTGGTGTGCGTGCCGATTACTACACGGTCGCGGTGCGTACCGGTGGCGAGGGTTTCGGTGGCGTCAGCCTGTTGCTGGTGGAGAAGGGCACGCCGGGTTTCACCGTCGGGCGCAAGCTGAAGAAGATGGGCTGGTGGGCGTCCGATACCGCCGAGCTGTTCTTTGACGACTGCAAGGTGCCGGTGGAGAACCTGATCGGCGTGGAGAACGCCGGCTTCGCCTGCATCATGGCCAACTTCCAGAGCGAACGCCTGAGTCTTGCGATCATGGCCAACATGACCGCGCAACTGGCACTGGAGGAGTCCATGAAGTGGGCGCGCGAGCGCCAGGCGTTTGGCAAGCCGGTGGGCAAGTTCCAGGTGCTCAAGCACCGCCTGGCCGAAATGGCCACGCAGCTCGAAGTCTCCCGTGAGTTCACCTACCGCCAGGCCGCGCAGATGGCGGCCGACAGGAGCGTGATCAAGGAAATCTCCATGGCCAAGAACTTCGCCACCGATATCGCCGACCGCCTTACCTACGATGCGGTGCAGATCATGGGCGGCATGGGTTACATGCGCGAAAGCCTGGTCGAGCGGCTGTACCGCGACAACCGCATCCTCTCCATCGGTGGCGGTACGCGCGAGATCATGAACGAGATCATCGCCAAGCAGATGGGGCTATAGCCGCTACCCGCCTGAACGAGGCGAAAAAGCCCGCCGCTGAGGCGCCTCCCAGGATCAGGACGCTTGCTGATTCTGCGCCGTCTGGCGCAGGCGGGCGATATCGCGCTGCGGCGGCTCGCCGAACAAACGGCTGTATTCGCGGCTGAACTGCGAGGGGCTTTCGTAGCCGACGCGGTAGCTCGCCGCCGCTGCCTCGAGGTTGTCGCAGAGCATCAACCGACGCGCTTCCTGCAGGCGCAGCTGTTTCTGGTACTGCAACGGGCTGAAGGCGGTGACGGCCTTGAAGCGATGATGCAGGGTCGATGGGCTCAGGTTGACCTCGCGAGCCAGTTCCTCGATACGCAGCGGTTTGTCGAAGTTCTTGCGTAGCCATTCGATAGCTCGGGAAATGCGTTGGCTCTGGCTATCGGCGATCACTACCTCATGCAGGCGATGGCCCTGCGGGCTGTGCAGCATGCGGTAGAAAATCTCGCGCAGTGCCAGTGGCGCCAGCATGGCGATATCGCGTGGGGTTTCCAGCAGGCGCAGCAGCCGGATCACTGCATCCAGCAGGCGCGGATCGAGGCGGTCGAGGAACAGGGCGCGCCTGGCTGCCGCGTCCGGCACGGGCAGCGGCGGCATCTCGGCCAGCAGGCTGGTGATCAGGGCCGGATCGATCTCCAGGGCCAGGCTCAGGTACGGGTGCTCGGGGCTTGCCTCGATCACCCGACCGGTGACCGGCAGCACCACGGAGGCGACCAGGTAATTCAACGGGTCGTAGACGTAGAGTTCGTCACCCAGGCGTATCTCCTTGCTGCCCTGGGCAATGATGCACAGACAAGGGTCGTAGACCGTCTGCATCGGCAGGCTGGGCGTCGTCGCGCGCGCGAGCTTGAGGCCGGGAATGGCGGTCAGGTGCACGCCATCTTCGGGGATGAAGCGTTCGACCAGGCGCGCCAACTCATGGCTGAGTTCGGCCAGCGGGGTTTCGAGGGTGGCGGTGTGATATTGGGGGGACTGCATGCTGAGCCTCCAGAAAAGTGGGCGAAGCCTAGCCAGGTTTTTCAGGCAAGTCATGCATGGCGGCAGTATTAGGCAAGTATTTGCCAGGAATGGGCAAAGCGCCGGTGATACAGGGTATTTCGGCCGATTTAGTCGGTCTGGCTCGGAGAGGTGGCGCAGACGTCTACAGGTAGTTTTAGGCAAGAACACGCCAGTAATCGACTAACGCCTGGCGGACGGCTCACTTAATCTCTGCGGTCATCGCGCCGTGTCTTTGTCGCTTGTTCGAAACCCTGAGAACCAGGCGCAGATCGACCTGCGGCGCGACTTACCGCATTCAATCGAACCCATACCTGGAGGTTGTCATGTGCATCATTCACCGTATGACGCTACGTGCTCGCCATGATCGTGCGATCCGCCTGGGCCAGTGTCTGGCACGCCTGGAGAACATCCCGAAAAATGACCAGGGCTGTCTGCAACTGAGGGTCATGCCACACCCCGGCGATGCCGCCGTATGGCACGTGGAGGGGCATTGGCGCTCGGTTGCAGCACGTAATGCATTTCTGGCTGGCGATGTGCTGAGCGGTGTGCTGGCCGAAGCCATCGGTGCTGATCTGATCGCCCATCTGCAATGCACGGCCGAGACGTTGCAGCAGGTTGCCTGAGGCGGGGGATTGCAGTCTCAGCTTGCCTTGGTGAATTTATCTCTATAGATTTTCATGAAATTAAATTTAGATAATTTCATGAGTCGCTCATGTTCCGTCAGTCCACCCAACACGTCGACAGCTACTACGCCGCCACCTGTGCCGCGCAGTTGAAAGCCTATCCGTCGTTGCAGGGCGAGCAGTGCTGCGATGTCGTGGTGATTGGCGGTGGTTTCAGCGGTCTGCACACGGCGCTGCGTCTGGCCGAAGCCGGCAAGCGGGTGATCCTGCTGGAAGCCAGCCGGGTGGCCTGGGCCGCCTCTGGGCGTAACGGCGGCCAGGCGATTCTCGGCTGGTCGTGCGATATGCCGCCGCTGGAGAAGGCCCTCGGCCTCGAACGTGCCCGTCGCCTGTGGGATGGCATGACCTGGGCGGCCCGCGAGTTGCGCGAACTGCCCCAGCGCCATGGTTTCGACTGCGATTACCGCCGTGGCCATCTATGGACGGCCGTGCTGCCGCGCCGCGTGGCGCTGCTGCATGAATGGCAGGAAGAGGCCGCCTATAAATGGGGGCATCGCGCGCTGCAGTTCGTCTCCCGTGAGCAGATGCCGCAATGGGTCGCCAGTGAGCGTTATCAGGCTGGTCTTTATGACCCAGAGGCCGGACACCTCAACCCGCTCAAGCTAGCACTGGGTCTGGCCGATGCCTTCGTTCGCGCCGGCGGGCAGATATTCGAGCAGAGCCGTGCGCTGAGTCAGGGCAAGCAGGGCACGGGCTACCGCGTACGTACCGAGCAGGGCAGCGTGCAAGCCGATCAATTGGTGCTGGCCTGTAACACCTATATCGACGCTCTGGAACCACGCCTGGCCCGGCGTATCCTGCCGGTCGGTACCTACCAGATCGCCACCGCGCCGCTGGGTGCGGAGCGCGCCGAGGCGTTGCTGCCGCGCAATGCTTGCGTCACCGACAATCAGTTCGTCCTCGATTACTTCCGCCGCACCCCGGATCACCGCCTGCTGTTCGGCGGCGGCTGCACCTACCTGGGCGGCCTACCAAAGGACATGGCGGCAGCCACGCGGCCGTTCCTCGAACGCGTATTCCCACAGTTGTCAGGCGTAGCCATCGACTTCGCCTGGGGCGGGCATATCGACATTACCCGTGCGCGCACGCCGGATATCGGTGGCGAGAACGGTCGCTACTGGCTGCAGGGCTTTTCCGGCCATGGCGTGCTGCCCACGCTCGCGGCGGCGCGGGCTGTCAGCGACGCGATCCTCGGCCATGACGATGAGCTGGCCCTTTACCAGCGACTGCGCAATCCCGCATTTCCATTTGGTGAGCGCCTGGCGGCGCCGCTCGAGGCCATTGGCAAGGCCTGGTACCGATTAAGAGACAGCTTCTGAAATGGACAGCCCAGAGATGGACAAGAATCTGGAAATGGCGGCCCTGGCCGTGCTTATCCACGACCTGCGCAAGCACAAGAAGGTCACCCTCAACGAGCTGGCCGAGCGCATCGGCCGCTCGGTTGGCTTCCTCTCGCAGGTCGAGCGCGGCCTGTCGCGACCTACGGTGGAGGATCTGACTGCCATCGCCGAGGCGCTCGATGTGCCCACTACCTATTTCTACAGCCTGCCCAAGCCCAAGGCGCTGGACTGGGTCACCCGGCCGGACGAACGCCGCACCCTTTACCTGGCCGGGGGCATCACCGACATCATGGCCTCGCCGACGCTGCAGGGCGCCTTCATGGTGGTCGACAGCCTGCTCGAGCCGGGCGCCAGCAGTGGCGAGCGGCAGATGAGCGACCGTTCGGAGCAGGCCGGCTACGTGCTCGAAGGCCAGCTGACGCTATGGCTGGGCGAGGACGAACAGAGCGCCACGCTTTACCCCGGCGATGTTTTCCAGGTGCCGAGTTATGCGCGCCTGCGTTATGCCAACCAAGGCGACACCCCCGCGCGGGTGTTGTGGATCTACACCTGACCTCCCGTGAATCGGAAATAACCACAATGAACGCCACCCGAGTCGAGCTGCTCGACGAAGTCCGCCAATTCCGCCAGGCCCACCCCGAGGTGCGCTTCGTCGACCTGATCTGCCTGGACATCCCCGGGCATTTCTACGGCAAGCGCTACCCCATCGAGATGCTGGAGAAGGTTGCCGCCGGCAGCGCCCTGAAGTTGCCGCAGAACTGCGTGCTGCTTGGCGCCCAGGGCGGCCTCTACGAGATTGGCGACTACTGCTTCCATGACGGCGACCCGGATGCGCCACGGCGCTTGATTCCCGGCACGCTCAAGCTGGTGAACTGGGAGCGCCAGCCGCTGGGGCAGATGCTGATCAGCTCCGACGGCACCGAAGCGCCCATCGAGTTCGAACCGCGCGAGGTGCTGGCGCGCGTGGTGCAGCGCTTGGCCGCGCGTGGCATCCGCCCGGTGGTGGCCTTCGAGCTGGAGTTCTACCTGTTCGACAAGGCGCTCAAGGACGGTCTGCCGCAGTACCCGCGCGATGACCTGAGCGGCGATGCCGATGATCAGCCGAACATGCACATCGAGCGTCTCTCGCGTTTCGCCGACGTGCTCGACGACATTGCCGAGACCGCGCGGCTGCAGGGCATCGATACCACGGTGATCACCGCCGAGATCGGCCCGGGTCAGTTCGAGATCAACTTCAGCCATAACGCCGATCCCATGCAGGCGGCCGACTGGTCGGCGCTGTTCTGCCGGCTGACCCGCGGTGTGGCGCTGAAGCATGGCCATCGCGCCAGCTTCATGGCCAAGCCGTACCTGCAGTATCCGGGCAGCGGCATGCACATCCACGTCAGCCTGTACGACGAGGCCGGCGACAACCTGCTGGCCCGCGACGAGCAGCGCCCGCTGCGGCATGCCGTGGCCGGTTGTCTGGAACTGCTGCCAGAGCTGATGCCGATCTACGCGCCAAACCACAACAGCTACCGTCGCTTCGGCGCTCAGGTGAACTCGGCGAGCAAGGCCAGCTGGGGCTTCGAGGATCGCGACGCCTGCGTGCGCATTCCCGAGTCCGACGCGCGCAACCTGCGCCTGGAATTCCGCCTGCCGGGCGCAGACGCCAACCCCTATCTGGTGCTGGCAGCATTGCTGACCAGTATCGAGCAGGGCTTAGACGCCCAGGTCGAGCCCATCGCACCCCTGAATGACGACCGCTCCAGCGGCGTCGACTTTCCCAAGGACATGCTCGACGCCGTGCGCCGCATGCAGGCCAGCGAGCGCGTCGCCGCCGGCCTCGGCAGCGAGTTCGTCATGGTCTATTGCGAGAACAAACGCCAGGATCACCTGGCCTTCATGCACGACATCAGCCCGCGCGAATACCGCTGGTACCTGTGATGTCCCGAAGCTAAGAACTTGCTCACGATTTTGCGAGCTAGAGATAAACGGTGGCGAAATCGCCCGAGGAAGCGGAGTTTACGAGCTGTAAATGAGCATTCTGAGGGGATTTCAACGCCGTTTAGCCGACGCGCAGCAGGTCGTGGGCTGTTTCTGAGGAGACGATATGAATAACTCGAAAACCGCACATTGGCAGGCGCTGAGCCAGGCTCACCACCTGGCGCCGTTCAGTGATTACAAGCAGCTGGCCGAGAAGGGCCCGCGCATCATCACCGAAGCCAAGGGTGTGCACCTGTGGGACAGCGAGGGCAACAAGATCCTCGATGGCATGGCCGGCCTGTGGTGCGTGGCCGTCGGCTACGGCCGCGAGGAACTGGTCGCTGCAGCTTCCAAACAGATGTTGCAACTGCCGTTCTACAACACCTTCTTCCAGACCGCGCACCCGCCAGTGCTGGAACTGGCCCACGCTATCTCCCAACTGGCGCCGGCCGGCATGAACCACGTGTTCTTCACCGGTTCGGGTTCCGAAGGCAATGACACCATGCTGCGCCTGGTACGCCACTACTGGGCGTGCAAAGGCCTGCCGAACAAGAAAATCATCATCGGCCGCGACAACGGCTACCACGGCTCCACCGTAGCCGGCGCCAGCCTCGGCGGCATGAAGTTCATGCACGAGCAGGGCGACCTGCCGATTCCGGGCATCGCCCATATCCCGCAGCCGTACTGGTTCGGCGAGGGCGGCGACATGACACCGGACGCCTTCGGCATCTGGGCGGCTGAGCAGTTGGAGAAGAAGATTCTCGAACTGGGCGAGGAAAACGTGGCGGCCTTTATCGCCGAGCCGATCCAGGGCGCCGGTGGCGTGATCATCCCGCCGGACACCTACTGGCCGCGCATCAAGGAAATCCTCGCCAAGTACGACATCTTGTTCGTCGCCGACGAAGTGATCTGCGGCTTCGGCCGTACCGGCGAGTGGTTCGGCAGCCAGTACTACGGTCTCAAGCCTGATCTGATGACCATCGCCAAGGGCCTGACCTCGGGTTACGTGCCGATGGGCGGGCTGATCGTCAGCGACAAGGTGTTCGAGGTGATCGAGGCGCACGGCGACTTCAACCACGGTTTCACCTACTCCGGGCACCCGGTGGCGGCAGCGGTGGGTTTGGAGAACCTGCGCATTCTCAAGGAAGAAGGCATCGTCGAGCGGGTCAAGGCAGAAACCTCGCCCTACCTGCAAAAGCGCCTGCGTGAGCTGGCGGATCATCCTCTGGTGGGCGAAGTGCGCGGCGTCGGCATGCTCGGCGCCATCGAATTGGTGCAGGACAAGGCCACGCGCAAGCGCTTCTCGGGGGATGTGGGCGTGGGTATGGTCTGTCGTGGGCACTGCTTCAACAACGGTCTGATCATGCGCGCGGTGGGCGACACCATGATTATTGCGCCGCCTCTGGTGATCAGCCAGGCGGAAGTGGATGAGCTGGTCGAGAAAGCGCGCAAGTGCCTGGATCTGACCTGGGAGCAGGTGCGTAGCTTGGCGTAATCTCGCGGTATTGTGGGAGGGGCTTTAGCCGCGACCGGAACAACCCAGAGCTAAAAGCCACCCCACAAAAAAAGGAAACCCCGCAACCGTCAACGGTGGCGGGGTTTTGTTTTTTCAGCCACTTACTTGAGGCTGTTTTTCAGCGTCTGCGCGGCCTGATCCAGGGCAGTGCGTACCGCTGGCACTTCAGCCACCACATTGAGCAGGCCATAGTCGTGGATCATGCCGTTGTAGCGCACGGCGGTCACCGGGACGCCGGCGGCGTTCAGACGGCGTGCGTAGGCTTCGCCCTCGTCGCGCAACACGTCCATCTCGGCGGTCTGCACCAGCGCAGGCGGCAGGCCTTTGAGCTGTTCCAGGCTGGCGCGCAATGGCGAGGCATAGATCTCGTTACGCTGTTTCGGGTCGGTGGTGTAGTTGTCCCAGAACCATTCCATCATGCCGCGGGTCAGGAAGTGGCCTTCGGCGAACTGGTTGTACGATGCATTGTTGAAGTTGGCATCGGTCACTGGCCACAGCAGCACCTGGGCGCGCAGTTTCGGCGTACCGGCTTCCCTGGCCTTGATGGCCACCACGGCTGCCATATTGCCGCCAACACTGTTGCCGGCCACGGCCAGGCGCGAACCGTCGACACCGATCTGGCTGCCGTTGTCGGCCACCCATTGGGTCGCGGCATAGGCCTGGTTGATCGCGGTCGGGTACTTGGCCTCAGGCGACGGCGTGTAGTCGACGTAGATCGCCGCCGCGCCAGAGCCCACCACCAAGTCGCGGATCAGGCGTGCGTGGGTCGGATAGTCGCCCAGCACCCAGCCACCGCCGTGGAAGAACATGAAGCCCGGCAGAATGCCGCGCGCACCTTCGGGTCGTACCACCTTGAGGGTGAGCGACTGGCCATTCACCTGGATCACCTTGGTGTCGACCACGATACCTGACACATCCACCTTGACCCCGGCCTGAGCGCCGACCAGCACGGCACGGGCGTCTTTCGGCGAAAGGCTTTCCAGCGGCTGCCCGCCGCCAGCGGCCAGGGCATCGAGGAAGCCCTGAGTGGTTTGTTCCACGCCGGGGCTGCCGGCGGCAAAGCTGCTGTTGATGGCCAGGGCGAGCAAGCCAGCGGTGAGGGTGCGCGAGATGTTCATGTTCCTGCTCCTTTTAGTGGGAGGGCGCCGGGAAGCCCGGCGCCGGATCGGTCAGACGATGGTCAGGGTGACGTCGATGTTGCCGCGGGTGGCGTTGGAGTACGGGCAGACGATGTGCGCGCGATCCACCAGGGTTTGCGCGGCGTCGCGATCCAGGCCCGGCAGGCTGATGCGCAGTTCCACTTCGATGCCGAAGCCGGTGGGGATGGCGCCGATGCCCACGGTGCCTTCGATGAAGGTGTCCGCCGGGATGCTCAGCTTGTCGCGAGCGGCGACGAACTTCAGGGCACCCAGGAAGCAGGCAGAGTAGCCGGCAGCGAAGAGTTGTTCCGGGTTGGTGCCGTTGCCGCCAGCGCCGCCGAGTTCTTTCGGCGTGGTGAGGGCGATGTCCAGAATGCCGTCGGAAGAAACGGCGCGGCCTTCACGGCCACCAAAGGCTTCAGCGGTGGCGCGGTAGAGAACGTTTTCGATAGTCATGGCGATATTCCTCGTTAGGTCAGTGAATGATGGATTGGTTCGCTAATCATTTGTGCGCTAACCGTTTCCATGGGGTGAACTTTAGTGCGCATATGTTTTGCGCGCAAGATAAATCTATAAAGTATTTGGTTCTAGGGTCAGTGTTCGATGGAATAAGCAGATGCGGCGAGGGCTAGAGCCGTATTGGGGTGGCCATCTTGCGCTCACGCGGAAGCCGTCTGGCAGGGTATGGAAGGCGCAGGAGGGGCAGGCTGGTAGGGCAGGTCAGGCGGGGAGAGTGAGGGCGGACGGGGCGATGGCTCGCATCGCCCGCGATCAGAGCGCGTCCTGCAGGTGCTGGCGCAGGTCGACCAGGTCGTCACGCAACTTGCCCAGGGTCGGCAGGTCGAGCCCCGAGGCCTTGAGGATGCAGGCCGGCAATGCCTTGGCCTGTTCGTGCAGAGCACGGCCCTTGTCGGTCAGATGCAACTGCACCACGCGCTCGTCCTGGCTGCTGCGTTGGCGCTGCAGCAGGCCCTCGCTCTCCAGGCGCTTGAGCAGCGGGGTGAGCGAGCCCGGGTCGGTGAGCATGCGGGCGCTGATTTCGCTGACGGTGATGCCTTCGTTCTCCCACAGCACCAGCATGGCCAGGTACTGCGGGTAGGTGAGCCCCAGTGCCTGCAGCAGCGGCTTGTAGGTCTTGGTCATCATCAGCGAGGTGGAATAGAGGGCGAAGCACAGCTGGTTGTCCAGCAGCAGCTCGGCGCAGGGTTCCACGGGAGTGGTCATGGCAGCGGCCTGTTAGGTGGCGGGAGGTTCAAGTTAGCGCGCTAATGATAACTGCGCCAGAGGTTGGTGCGGGCAAGCCCGCACCAGGGCGAGGCTTAGCCGCAGGTCACGCGCGTGATGACGCGTTGCTCATCCACATTGAGGTTCAGGCGCTGGCGGTTGTATTCCAGGGTCACCACGCTGGTCGGGGTGAGGATGCGTGCGCTACTGGCACCAGCCTGCTGGCGGGCTTGCTCCAGCAACTCCGGCGTGGCGGTCTGGCCCTTGAGGTGTTCTACCACTGAGGAAGTGCAGCTATCGGGCGTCGGGCCGCTCGGGGCCGCGGCGGCGGCCGGTTTGTCCGCCGTGCTGCTGCAGCCGGCAGCGATCAGGGTGGCGCCGAGGATGAGGCAGAAACGAGTCTTGAAATTCAATGCATGAGCTCCTTTGGGTTACTGCGCGCCTTCCAAGCGCGCCAGACGTTCTTCGAGTGCGACGATGCGCGCTTCCAGTTCGACCAGACGATCATCGTTAGGTGCCGAAGCCTCGCTGCGGTTCTGAGGGCGGTTGGCGAGCAGGCTTTCCAGATCGGCAGGCTCGCCCAGCAGATGCATGTAGCGATCCTCGCGCTGGCCACTCTGGCGCGGCAGCAGCACGGCCAGGCCACGGCTAATCAGACGCTCCAGTTGGTGCTGGACGTCGTCTACGTCGTCGAAATCGTGCATGCGATTGCTGCGGGTGAGCAGTTCGTTCAGCGTCTGCGGCCCGCGCAACAGCAGTAGGCCGAGCAGCACGGTTTGCGGCTTGACCAGTTCCAGTTGCTTGTCGCAACGCTGTTCCCAGCGGTCGGCGCGGCTGCCCATTACCAGGTGCACCAGCTTGCGGCCTTCCAGGCTGCGCAGGTAGCGGCCGACTTCGCCGGTTTCCAGGCTCATCAGCGGCTCGCGGCTGGTCTTCTGGTTACAGGCCAGTTGCAGCGCATTGAGGGTCAGCGGGTAGCTTTCCGGCGTGGTGAGCTGCTTTTCGATCAGGCAACCGAGGATGCGGACTTCGATGGCATGCAGTGGGGTTTCACCAACCAGCGGGGAGGGGGTGTGGGGCATGACTCGATCCTGGGCAGAAAAGACCTGCCTAGCCTAACGGCATCCGCGCTCAGCCGACAGACTGCAATGTGTATTCGAGCATGTCACGGCTGGCATCCAGCACCTGCTGGCGAGACTCCGTGCTGGCCATCATGCGCGCCAGCATCAGGCTGCCCAGGCACTGGGCGAGGAGGCTCCAGGCCAGTTGGCCATCGCCGAGAATTTCGGCCCAGGCCTGCTGCAGGCGCAGGATGTGCTGCTCGGTCAGCTGTCGCACGGACTCGTCCGCGCGGGCGATTTCCGCGCCCAGCGTTGGCAGCACGCAGCCTTTGTCCGGTTGCTCGACGTGCGCCAGGCTGAGGTAGGCATGCAGGCAGCGTTTCAGCGTGTCGCGCCCGTCGCCTGGCGATCCAGCGAGGCGTTCCAGGCTGTTGCCCAGTTCACGTTCGATCAGCTCGGTGAACAGCGCGTCCTTGCTGGGGAAGTGACCGTAGAAGGCGGCGCCGCTCAGGCCGATGGTCTTCATCAGGGCATCCACGCCGGTCACGGCGAAGCCCTGCTGCTTGGCCAGTGCGCTGCTGCCGGTGAGCAGGCGCTCGCGGGTTGCTGCTTTGTGTTCGGCGCAATAGCGCATGATCGACTCCTTGCCGTGCTGGCTTGACCGATGGTCAGGCGAGGCATAACGTTCGTTCAGCTAACGATCGTTAGTCAATAGGAGAGGCCATGAACGAGAACAAGAAAGTCGCCCTGATCATCGGTGCCGGCGATGCCACGGGCGGCGCCATTGCTCGCCGTTTCGCCCGCGAGGGCTATGTCGCCTGCGTGACCCGGCGCAGCCTGGACAAGCTGCAGCCGCTGCTGGAGACGATCCGCAGCGAAGGCGGTGAGGCCCATGGCTTCGCCTCCGATGCGCGGCGCGAGGAGCAGGTGGCCGAACTGGTCGAAGGTATCGAGCGCGACATCGGGCCGATCGAGGTCATGGTGTTCAACATCGGCGCCAACGTGCCGTGCAGCATCCTCGAAGAAACCGCGCGCAAATACTTCAAGGTCTGGGAGATGGCCTGCTTCGCAGGTTTTCTCACCAGCCAGGCCGTGGCCAAACGCATGGTCGCCCGTGGGCGCGGTACTATCCTCTTCACCGGCGCGACTGCAGGCCTGCGCGGAGCAGCGGGTTTCGCCGCATTCGCGGGCGCCAAGCACGGCATCCGCGCGTTGGCGCAGAGCATGGCCCGTGAGCTGGGACCGTTGAACGTGCATGTCGCCCATGTCGTCGTCGACGGTGCCATCGACACGGCCTTCATCCGTGATAATTTCCCCGAGCGTTATGCACTGAAGGATCAGGATGGCATCCTCGATCCGCAGCACATCGCCGACAGCTACTGGTACCTGCACAGTCAGCCACGCGATGCCTGGACTTTCGAGCTGGATTTGCGCCCCTGGATGGAGCGCTGGTGAGCATGGATCGGATCGATCAGCACCGCGACAACCGGGAGGCAGTGATGAGCAAGACCGTGGAATTCTTCTTCGACCTGGGCAGCCCCGCGTCCTACCTGGCGCATACCCAGCTCCCCATCCTCTGTCACGCCACGGGCGCCGAGCTGGTGTACCGGCCGATGCTGCTCGGTGGCGTGTTCCAGGCCACCGGCAATGCGTCGCCGGCGATGATCCCCGCCAAGGGCCGCTACATGATGCGCGACCTGGCCCGCTTCGCCGAACGCTATGGCGTGCCGATGTGCTTCAATCCGCATTTCCCCATCAATACCCTGACGCTGATGCGCCTGCTGGTCGCCGTGCAACTGCATCAGCCCGCGCGCTTCGAAGCCGCATTGCAGGCGCTGTTTCAGGCCTTGTGGGTGGAGGGAGCCAATCTCGCCGATCCTCTCAAGGTGGCCGAGGTACTGGCCGGCGCCGGCTTCGACGTCGCCGCGTTGCAGGCACAGATCGCCGAGCCAGCAGTCAAGGACGCACTCAAGGCCACCACCGAAGAAGCGGTGAAGCGTGGCGTGTTCGGCGCGCCGACCTGCTTCGTCGGTGGCGAGATGTTCTTCGGCCAGGATCGGCTCGACTTCGTTCGTGAAGCCCTTTGCCGCTGAGGCCTGGCACAATGGCAGGCGTTTTCCTGCCAGCCGAGCCCATGATGAACCCCGAAGCGCTGAAACTCCTGGTGACCCGCCGTATGCCCTACGGCAAGTACAAGGATCGGTTGATCGCCGACCTGCCAGGCCACTACCTCAACTGGTTCGCCCGCGAAGGCTTTCCCAAGGGCGAGCTGGGGCAGTTGCTGGCTTTGATGCAGGAGATCGATCACAACGGCCTCAAGCCGCTGCTCGACCCCCTGCGCAAGCGTTCGTAGCCCGGCTTGCATCCGGGCCACGAGCGGTGCGACCCCGCACCGTCAATGCCAGTGACGGCCGTGATCCAGCTTCTGATCCACCAGCCATTTGCCGTGGGCAATGGACGCCCGCTGGGCCTTGTCCAGGTCGGTCATGAAGGCGTAGTCCATCGGCAGGGTAAGGCGTTTGCTGGTCTTGCCGTCAGGATCGGTGATCTGGCAGCCGCCCGCCCAGGGAGTGGGCAGGCCGGGGTGTTCCATCACCGTGGCGCGGATGGTGTGGTCGCGGTGGGTGCAGGTGAGCGCGCTCATGAGCGTGGCCTCCTCGGTCGAGGCGCCGCCCTCGGTGTCGACGCCACACCGAGGTTCCAGCCGGGAGCCGGGAGCGGCGCCGCGTGGATGAGTGGTGCGTCTGCCTTTCACCTTAGCGCAGACACCGAGCTGCCGAGCGTGAGCCGACAAACGCGCAGGGCCGGCATGAGCCGGCCCTGCGTCGCCCCCTCGGCGCTTACTCGGTCGCTTCGCGCACCTTGTCCACGCGTCGTGGCTTGGGCGCGAAGCGTGCCGCCATGGCCATGCTGAAGGTGACCAGGCGCTGGTACGCCGCTGGCAGGCTGCGTTGCATCCAGTCCAGGGCATGGGCGTCGCCGCCGATCAGGATGCGCCGCTTGTTGGCCAGCACGCCATTGACGATGACCTTGGCAGCCTGTTCCGGCGTGGTGCGCAGCAACTGGTCGTTGAACTGCTGGCGCGCCTGCTCGGCGTCCTGCCCGGTGACCTTGGCCAGGCTGTCGTTCATCCGCGCGGTCTTGGCGATGTTGGTGCGGATGCCGCCCGGGTGCACGCAACTGGCGGAGACGCCGCAACGCGCCATGTCCAGCTCCTGGCGCAGCGACTCGGTGAAGCCGCGCACGGCGAACTTGCTGGCGTTGTAGCCGCTCATGCCGGGTTGGGCGAACAGGCCGAAGACGCTGGAGACGTTGATCACATGGCCCTCGCCGCTGGCCTTGAGGTGCGGCAGGAAGGCCTTGGTGCCGTTGACCACGCCCCAGAAATTGATGCCCATGATCCACTCGTAGTCGGCGTAGTCGTTGCCTTCTACCGTGCCGCCCTGTGCCACGCCGGCATTGTTGAAGATGGCATTGACCCGCCCGAACTCGTTCACCACCTGTTCCGCCCAGGCTTGCACCGCAGCGCGGTCGGCGACATCGACCGGGGTCGCGCTGACGGTGACGCCGAGCCGGCGTGCCTGTTCGGCGGTTTCTCCGAGCCCTTCGACGTTCACGTCCGAGAGCGCCAGGTGGCAGCCCTGGCGGGCCAGGTGATAGGCGAGGGCGCGGCCGATACCGGAACCGGCGCCAGTGATGGCAGCTACTTTGCCTTCGAAGGATTTCATGCGGTGGCCTCCTGGGCGTCGTGAATCAGGGCATCGCTCTGCGCCGGGTGTACGGCATTGCGGCGGCTGAAGTGATAGGCCTCGGGATCGAAGTGGCGGGTGAGCATGCGAAAGCGCCAGGTAAAGCCCGGCCATACCGTGCAGTTGCGCCCGCTGACCGGGTGCAGGTACCAGCTCATGCAGCCGCCGGCATTCCACACGGTATTGCGGGCTGCTCCCTGAATCTTGCGGTTGAACGCCTCCTGCACCTCGCGCTTGGGCTCAAGACTCTGCAGCCGACCTTCTTCGAGCTGGCTCAGGGCGCCGAGCACGTAGGTGATCTGCGATTCGATCATGTACACCATCGAGTTGTGGCCCAGACCCGTGTTCGGCCCCATGAGGAAGAACAGGTTGGGGAAACCGGCAGTCATGGTGCCCTTGTAGGCTTCCGGGCCCTCGGGCCAGGTGTCGAGCAGATCGACACCGCCGCGGCCGAATACCGTGCCGCGTGGCAGCGGATCGCTGGGGGTGAAGCCGGTGCCGAAGATGATGGCGTCCACCTCGCGCGTCTGGCCATCGGCCGTGCGTACGCCGTTCGGCAGGATCTCGGCGACGCCATCGGTGATCACCTCGACATTGGTCTGGGTCAGCGCTGGGTAATAGTCGTTGGAGATCAGCACGCGCTTGCAACCCATGGTGTAGTCCGGGGTCACCTTGGCGCGCAGCGTCGGATCCTTGATCTGCTTCTTGATGTACAGCTTGGCGATGCCCTGGGCCATGCGCAGCAGGCGCGGGGCGAAGGCGAAGGCGATCACCCGGCTTTCGAGGATGCCGTAAAGGGCGCCACGCCAGAGCTTCTGCGCCAGCGGGAAGCGCTTGAAGCGGCTGCGCTCGCCATCGCGAATGGCGCGATCCGGCTTGGGCATGATCCACGGCGCGGTGCGTTGGTAGAGGTCGAGGCGGGCGACCTGCTTCTGAATCTGCGGCACGAACTGGATGGCCGAGGCGCCGGTGCCGATCACCGCCACGCGCTTGCCGGTCAGGTCGTAGTCATGGTTCCACTGCTGCGAATGGAAGACCTCGCCGGTGAAGCTCTCCAATCCCTTGAGCTTGGGAATCGACGGCGTCGACAGCGCGCCCATGCCCGATACCACGAACTGCGCGCTGTAGCGGTTACCGGCGCGATCCTGCAACTGCCACAGCTCGGTTTGCTCGTCCCAGCGGATCTGCACCACCTCGGTACCCAGCAGGGTCTTGTCCTGCAGGCGGTACTTCTCCCAGCAGCCTTCCAGGTAACCCTTGATTTCCGGCTGCTTGGCGAACATGCGCGTCCAGTTCGGGTTCGGCTCGAAGGAGAAGGAATACAGGTGCGATTGCACGTCGCAGCCGCAGCCCGGGTAATTGTTCACGCGCCAGGTACCGCCGACACCTGTTTCCTTCTCGAACAGCAGGAAGTCCTGTTCGCCCTGCTGCTTGAGGCGGATGGCCATGCCTAGGCCGGAAAAACCACTGCCGAGAATGGCGATCTTGCAATGGCGCGGTGCCGGTGGAGGGGACACGGACGCGTTCATGGGGTGACTCCTGCTTGTCGTTCTTATGGGTGTCTACATCTGTCTACCAAGGTAGACATGTGTATACTCCCTGGCAATCCAGCCAACCGACAAGCCAACCTAAGGTAGGGGCCGCGATGCACGACGAGGGCAAAACGATCCGCGAACGAGCCAGCGAGGCGCCGGGCAAGCGGCTGCTGCTGGAGGCCGCGTTACGTCTCACCTCAACCCAGCGCAGCCTGAGCAGTCTGGGCCTGCGTGAGCTGGCGCGCGAGGCCGGGCTGAACCCCAACACCTTCTACCGGCACTTTCGTGATGTCGATGACCTGGGCCTGACGCTGATCGGCGAAATTTCCACGCTGTTGCGCCAGCCCCTGCGTGATCTGCGCCGTGAGGCGGCCCAACGCGCGGTCAAGGACGAAGGGCCGATGCTGCAGCGATTGCTGGGGATCGATCTGGGCCGAGGGCGGCGGGTCTGCCATGAGACGGTGACGTTGTTCTTCGACTTCGTGGCCGAGCACCCCGAAGCCTTCATCATCGGTGTACGCGAGCTGCATGGCGCCTCGCCGCTGCTGCGCGAGGCGCTGCGCCAGGTGATGGACGATTTCGCCAACGACATGGCGGAGGACATCATCGAGTTCAAGCTGCTGCCGGCGATGGTGGGCGAGGGCACGGTGCGCCAGGTGTCGGGCCTGATCAGCCGCAACCTGTTCGAGCTGTCGCTGGACTACATCGGCCAGCCGCAGCAGCGTGAAGCCATTCGTATGCTGGCCGAGGAGCAGGTGCTGATGCTGTTCACCGGCGCCAGCGTGCTGCAGAGCCTGGGGCAGTTGCGCATCTGAAGTGGCGCATCACTCGTCACTGATCAGGCGCTTGCCCAGGCTGACCGAGGCATCGATCTGATAGCCGAGGCGTTCGTAGAAGGCCAGGGCCTCGTGGTTGGTGTTGCGCACCAGCAGGCTCAGCTTGGGGCAGCCGAGGGCGAGCATCTTCTCCTCGATATGCTGCATCAGTTGCCGCGCCAGGCCCTGCTTGCGCCGCTCGGGGCACACCGCCAGGTAGTTGATCCAGCCGCGATGCCCCTCGTAGCCCGCCATGGCCGAGGCGACCAGGGTGCCGTCGATTTCCCCGAGCAGGAACAACTCGGGCTGCACCGCGAGCTTGCGCTGGATGTCC
Organism: Pseudomonas sp. FG29; assembly: GCF_057809355.1. Classification (NCBI taxonomy): domain Bacteria; kingdom Pseudomonadati; phylum Pseudomonadota; class Gammaproteobacteria; order Pseudomonadales; family Pseudomonadaceae; genus Pseudomonas; species Pseudomonas sp. FG29. The sequence continues at coordinate 20,144 of NZ_JBMDJU010000022.1, forward strand.
TTGAACGGATCGTTCCACGGGCGGATCAGGTCGCAGCGCCGCCAGAGATCGATAACGGCGGCTTCGTCGGCCAGTTGGAAGGGGCGGATCAGCATTGGAGCGACTCCAGAGAATGAAATCGCCGTTTTAGCACGCCGCTCAGCGCCGCAGGTAGGCGGCGAAGTCGATGTCGCCGGCTGAGAGAATTGCCTGCACGCGGTTATGCACGCCGAGCTTGCGCAAAATGGCGGAAACGTGGGCTTTGACCGTGGTTTCGGCGATATCCAGGCTGTAGGCGATCTGCTTGTTCGACTCGCCCTTGGTCATGCGTTCGAGCACCAGCAGTTGCTTGCGCGTCAGCGCCTGCAGCAGCTCCGGGGCGATGCTTGGGTTGTCGTGGTGCTGGCGCGAACTGCCGCTTTTTTGCGTACGGATGATGTCCGGCGGCAAGTAGACGTTGCCATCGAGGATCTGGCCGATGGCATCGGTCATCTGCGCCCGTGGCGAGGATTTGGTGATGAAACCCACCGCGCCGTAGGTGATGGCCTGCAGCACCACCTGCTTGTCCTGCTCGGCAGAAACGATCACCACCGGGATGGTCGGCGCCTCGTTGCGCAGGTTGATCAGGCCGCCCAGCCCATGCATGCCGGGCATGTTCAGGTCGAGCAGGATCAGATCCAGGTCGTCGTGGCTCTGGGTCAGCTCCAGGGCGCTGTCCAGGTCGGCGGTTTCCATGATCTCGCTGCCGGGAAAACCGTCGGCGATGACGTTATGAATGGCTTCACGAAACAGCGGATGGTCGTCGGCAATCAGAATCTTGTACATGGCCTTGCACCTCGTTGTTGTGATTATGGGGTGGCGGTGGGCGTGAGGAAAGCAGCAGGCAGTTCCGCAGGTTGGGCGGGTACCAGCGGCAGGCCGGCCTGTTCCCAGGCATCGACGCCGTCACGGTACCAGTAGAGCTGGCGATAGCCCATGGCATGGGCGCGGCGCGCGGCGTTCCAGCTCAGCCAGCAGTCGGAGCGGCAGTAGAATACGAAGGGCTGGCGCACGTCGCCACGGCTCTGCTGGTGCAGGTAGTAGGTGAAATAGCGTTGCCACTGTCGGGCCAGATTGCCGTCGCCGACATTGGCCAGCCACAGGCTGCCTGGCAGGTTGGCATGAGGCGCGTCCTCGACGAAGCGATCCTGCACGAACGGGCGCCGGTAGACGTCGATCAGCCGTGTGTCGGGGCGTTCGCTGAGCAGCTTCTGCAGCGCGGGGGTATCGAGGATCTGCACGCCGTCCAGGCTGGTCGGCGTGGGACTGCGGTATTGGCTGCTGCGATAGCCGTCGGCATCGAACAGGGCTTCGGCACGCACGATGCAGACCAACAGCAAGGAGGCGAGCATCAGGCCTGCTTGCACGGGCAGACGGTACTTCATGGCAAGGTCTCTACTTATTGTTGTGCCGGTATTACAGGCCATGGTCGCAGGCTTGGGAATTCTACGATGGAGAGGAAAACCAGTACCAAAGTAGTAGAGCGGTCAGTGGGTAGGGCGGGTGTAACCCGCCTGCCGCGCCATTGGCGGGTTGCACCCGCCCTACGGATGTGTGCGTCGGAGAGCGGTCGGCGTCGCGATTTTTTGCATGTGTTCGTTGCCTATCCCGCCTTGCGCAGCGCCGCGTGCTGCGGGTTGAAGGTGGCCACGGCGAGCAGGGTGAGCAGCAGCGTCAGGCCGCTGCATACCGCCAGCGCCTCGACCTGCAAGCGCAGGTACAGCGCGTTGCGCACCAGCTCCACGGCATGGGTGAAAGGGTTGAACGCGCACAGCCAGTACAGCCACTCGCTGGACTCGCGCATCTTCCACAGCGGATACAGCGCAGACGACAGGAAGAACATCGGGAAGATTACGAAATTCATCACCCCGGCGAAGTTCTCTAGTTGCCGGATGCCGTTGGACAGCAGCAGCCCCAGCGCACTGAGCAGCAGCGCCACCAGCAGCAGCGCCGGCAGCGCGGCGAGCAGGCCCCAGGCCGGCGGTTGCACGCCATACACCCAGGCGATGACGAGGAAGGCATAGACCTGCAGCAGCGAGATCAGCGCTGTGGCCAGCAGCTTGGCCACCAGCAAAAAGGCGCGCGGCAGCGGGCTGGTGAGTAGCACACGCATGCTGCCCATCTCGCGGTCGTAGACCATCGACAGCGAGCCCTGCATGCCGTTGAACAGCAGGATCATGCAGGCCAGGCCCGGCACGATATAGGTGTCGTAGGTGATGTAGGTGTCGTACGGCTCGATGATGGCGATGCCCAGCGCGGCGCGGAAGCCGGCGGCGAACACCAGTAGCCAGAGCAGCGGGCGCACCAGCGAGCTGAGAAAGCGCGAGCGCTGTAGCACGAAGCGCAGCCATTCGCGCAGGACGATGCCGCGCAGGCATTCCCAGTAGGCGGTCATGGGTGTGGCTCCGTTGTGGAATCTGTGGGTAGTGTGGACGGAGTGGGGGTGGCCGGGCGGCGCTCCGCTTTAGCCGCGAGCTCTTCGATATGGTGGATCTCGCGGCTAAAGCCCCTCCCACCGTTCGGCCGCAGAGCCTCACGCACATGCCCCCGACCCAGCGCCTCGTCGCCGGTCAGGCGGGCGAAGCTGATGGCCAGGTCGTCGCCGAACTGGCTGGCCTTGCCCCAGGCCACGCGCTCGCCACGATGGAGGATCAGCAGGTCATCGCTGGACTCGATCTCATCCAGCAAGTGGGTCGTCCACAGCACGCACAAGCCCTGCTCGCGGCACAGGTTGCGCACGTGGCGACCGAGCGCCAGGCGGCTGGCCGGGTCGAGCCCGGCGCTGGCCTCGTCGAGCAGCAGCAGGCGCGGCTGATGGAGCAGGGCGCGGGCAATCTCCACGCGGCGGCGGTGGCCGCCGTTGAGCGTGCGCACCTTGTCGTGGCGGCGTTCGGCGAGATCCTGGCGCAGCAGCTCCTCGTCGATACGCGCCTGTGCCTCGCGGCGCGGCATGCCGTGCAGTGCAGCGTGGTAGGCGAGGTTCTGTTGCACCGACAGGTCGAGATCCAGCGTGCTTTGCTGAAACACCACGCCGAGCTGGCGCAGCGCCTGGCGCGGCTCATTGCGTAGGCTGTGGCCGAAGATGCGGATATCGCCCTGCTGCAGGTCGTACAGGCGGGTGAGCAGGGCGATCAGCGTGGACTTGCCGGCGCCGTTGGGGCCGAGCAGGGCGCCGAAACGCCCCGGCGCCAGTTCGAAAGCCAGATCATTCAAGGCCTGGCGGGCACCATAGGCGAAACCGACACCGCTCACCTCCAAGGCGTTCATGGCGTCACCACCACGCCCCAGGGGTAGCGACCGACCTTGATCGACTTGGTCACCTTGAGGCTGTCGACGTCGATCACCGACACGTCGCCGCTGACGCCATTGGTGGTCAGCAGGCGCTTCTGATCCGGAGTGAAGGCCAGGTGCCAGACGCGTCGGCCCACCAGCAGGTAGTCGAGAACCTCGTAGGTCTTGGCATCCACCACGGCCACATGGTTGGCCGGGCCGAGGGCGACGAAGGCGTACTTGCCGTCATCGGTCAGCTTGACCCCGACCGGCTGCACCTTGTCCGGGTGCACGCCCTTGATGGCGAACTTGAGCACCTTGAGCACCTGACGCGAGTCCACATCGACCACCGTCACCGTGCCGCCGATTTCGGCCGAGGCCCACAGGCGCTTGCCGTCCTTGTCGAACTCGACGTGGCGCGGGCGCTGGTCGACCAGGGTGTTGTCCACCAGTTGCTGAGTGCTGGTGTCGATCCAGTGCAGCATGTTGGTGGTTTCGCTGGTGTTGACCGCCCACTTGCCGTCCGGGCTCACCGCCATGCCTTCGGGCTCAACACCCACGTCGATCTGCGCCAGCACCTCGTCGCTCTGCGTGTCGACCACCGTGACCAGCGCATCGTCCTCGTTGGAGATGTACAGCCAACGGTCGTTGGGGTGCAGGGCGAACTGTTCGGGGTCGGCGCCGGAGGGCAGCTCCTTGATGATCTTGCGCGTGGCCAGATCCATCACCTGCACGCGATCCGAGTCGCTGGCGCAGATGTACAAAAGCTTGTTGTCGGAAGACAACAGCAGCCCGCGCGGGCGCATGCCGACGTCGAGGGTGGCGGTGACTTCGAGGCTGTCGAGGTCGATGACGCTGATGCTGTCATCCTTCTCGTTGGACACGTAGGCTGTGGCGGCAAGGGCCGAGTGGCAGGCCAGGCCGAAGGCGACGGCGCAGGCGAGTCGGGTCAGGCGCATGGGGTTGATCCTCTTGTTGTAGTTGTTGGCAGCCGGTGCTTTTGTGGGAGGCGCTTTCGGCTCGGGCATCCTGCTTCGCTCTACCTCCTGCATCCTTGCAGTCGCAGCGGCGACTGTCGCGGCTAAAGCCCCTCCCACAGGTGTTCTCCTACAGGGACATACCCGCCAGATCACAACTCACCTCCGGCTGGTCGTAGCCGAGGCTGTCCATTTCGTTGCTGGGGTGGAGGAAGCCATCCTGCGGCGAAGTACTGACCAGCGCGCGCGGGTGCACCAGCTCGATGGGTTGGCGCAGTTCGCCATTCCACGGGCGAAAACTGAGCTTGCGGCCCTTGAAGCCGTCCAGCGGTAGGTCGGCGGACAGCGCCAGCGTGCGAATGGCCTGCGGCTCGGCGCCGCGCAGCTTGGTCACAGCGGCGGCGATGCTGCGCACGGCCATCCAGGCGGCGAAGTCGCGGTCATTCATCCAGCGTCCTGCCAACTCCTCGAAGCGTTTCTGCAACTGCGCGGCGCCGAAGGTTTCCACCGTCTTGTGCCAGGCGGTCGGGGTCAGGCCCTGGGTGCCGGCCACCGGGCGCGGCAGCCAGGTGTTGTAGGGCAGGTATTCGCCGAAGTCGCCGCGCTCGTCGGCCACCAGCACCACGTCGTATTCGCCGGCCTGGGTGAACAGCGGCATCTCTGCCTGAGCGCTGCGCCGTTGGTCGTTGTCGAAGCTCCACGGCTTCTCGGCGACGATCTTGTGGCCGAAGCGTTTGGCCGCGCGCTTGAGTGCGCCGGCGTAGGCGCTGTCGTCCTCGGTGTTGCCAGTCACCAGCAGCCAGCGCGTCCATTTGCGCACGGCGAGAAACTGCGCCAAGGCATCGGCCAGCATGGCGCGGCTGGGCAGGGTGTGCAGCACGTTGCCCAGGCACTGCTCGCGGCGCAGGCCATCGTCGGCGCTGCCGGCATTGAACAGCAGGCTGTCCGGCAGGCGCTGGCTGAGCTGGCGCAGGGTGGCGGCCGGGGCGTTGACCACGAACAGGCGAATGCCCGCCTGGTGCTGGCGTTCGGCAGCGGCGAGCAGCTCGTCGGCCTGGTCGCTCTCGGCGCTCTGCAACTCGAACTGCTGCTTGAGGAAGCGCCCGGTGCTGTTGCTGTCGATGATCGCCAGCTCGGCGCCACGGCGGCCGGCATCGTTGGGTTCGGGAATGATGTTGGACAGCAGCGGCCCGCGCGGCGGCTGATGCGCCAGGTAGCCGATGCGCACCTGCAGCTCGTCCGCGCTGGCGCTCAGGGTCAGGCCAAGGCTGGCGACGAGGCATAGCAGAACGTGGCTGAGCGGGCGCATGGGGCGGCTCCATCGGAGGATGCCGCCAGCATAGGAAGCGCAACAGGCACGGGAAATATGCCCAAGGTAGCGCCCGCCACGTACGAAGGTCGTAGTCCGTCACGCCAATTGGCGCCGCCAACCGGCCCAAAGTACCAGCCCGGCAGTACCAAGGTAGTAACCCGATGCGCACCGTTACTTCCTAGCATGGCAGGCACTGCCCAATAACAAGAACAGGTGACCGCCATGCGTATCTTCAAGGCTCTGCTGCTGCCGCTATTGCTGATCATCAGCCTGCTCGGCGTCGACCAGTTGCACGCCGCTGGCGACATGACCCGCCGCCCAATCGCGTTGCCCGATCTGGTGCTGGGCAGCGACGACAGTGACTACTTCATGTCGCAGAGCGAATACCAGCTGGAAACCGGCCAGGCCTACCAGCTCAAGGTCATCTCCAACGGCCAGAAGGAATACGCCTTCCAGGCGCCGGAGTTCGCCACGTCGATCTACCTGCGCAAGGTCGAGGCCGGCGGTGTGGAGGTCAAGGCCATGACCCTCACCGAACTGGAATTCGAGGAGGCTGGCGAGGCGGAAATCTTCTTCCTGCCGGTCAAGCCGGGCAAATACCGCTTCTACGCCAAGGGCCTGGAAGGCAAGGGCATGCTCGGCTACTTCGTGGTCAAGTAGCGTGGTCACGTAGATGAGTGCCCTCGGCCGTATCAACCTGGTGGTCAGCCTGCTCTTTGTGCTGGTGACCCTGGCCGGGTTGGCGTTGCTGCTGCGCCAGGCCAGCCATGACGTGCAGCGTGAGCTGCAGGCTGCCGAGGCGGTGGTGGAATACCTTGGCGAAGTGGCGCGCACCAATCCCGGCAGCCTGCGCCCGGAACTGACCGAGAACCTGCGGCATATTCGCGTGAGCTGGCTGCGCCCCGGCGAGCAGCCCGTGGCGCAGAGCAAGAGCCTGGTCGAGCGCTGGATCGCCGAACGCCTGCTGGGTTCGACGACGCTGGTGAGCGATGCCTGGCCGCTGGCCGATGGCCGCGAGCTGCACATCGCCCTCGACCCCTTCGACGAGATCGAGGAAATCCAGGATTCGCTGCTGCAACTGCTGTTGCTCAGCGCCTTCGCCCTGATCCTCAGCCTGCTCACCATTCGTTTTGCCGTGCGCCGTGCCCGCCGTGTGCTGGACGAACTGCTCGCCGGGCTGCGCGAAGTCGGCGCTGGCCACTTCGATACACGCTTGCGCGATCACGGTCTGGCCGAGGCCAAGCATCTTGCGACGCACTTCAATGGCATGGCCACCACCCTGCAGCAGGTGCAGGCGGACAACGCCGAACTGACCCAATCCCTGTTGGAGCTGCAGGAGCGCGAGCGCACACGCCTTGGCCAGACCCTGCACGACGACCTCGGCCAATACCTCAGCGGCATTCGCGCCCAGGCCTGCCTGCTCAAGGTGATCGCCGACCGCCCGCAACAGGTGCAAGACACCGCGCGCCTGCTCGACGACAACTGCGAGCGTCTGCAGCAGGGCTTTCGCAGCCTTATCCGCGACCTCTACCCGGTGGTGCTGGAGCGCCTGGAGCTGGGCCCGGCGCTGCAGCAACTGGCCGCCGACTGGCAGCAGGCACAAGGCATTCGCTGCTGCCTGCAACTGGGCGAGCGACTGCCGAGCCTGCCGCTGGCGAGCAAGGCCCATCTCTATCGCCTGGTGCAGGAGGCGCTGACCAATGTGGCCCGCCATGCCGATGCCAGCGAAGTGCGCATTCGCCTGCAACGCCGTGGCCAGGGCCTGCGGTTGCTGGTGCGCGACAACGGCCAGGGCACCGCATTGCCGCTGCGCCCCGGCATCGGCCTGCGCTCGATGCGCGAACGCAGCCGCAGCCTCGGTGGCGAGCTACGCCTGCACAGTCGGCCGCAAGCGGGTTGGGCGCTGTGCCTGAACATTCCCCTGGAGGCAACGTCATGAAGATTCTGCTGGTGGACGATCACGCCGTGGTGCGCCAGGGCTACGCCAGCCTGCTGCGCGCCCTGTTGCCGGACGTGCAACTGCGCGAAGCCTGCGACGGCGAACAGGCCCTGCAACGGGTGCAGGAAGAGATTCCCAACCTGGTGATCATGGACATTGGCCTGCCTGGCATCAGCGGCCTGGAAACCACCCGCCGCCTGCGCCAGCGCCTGCCGCAACTGCGCGTGCTGTTCTTCAGCATGCACGACGAACTGCCCCTGGTACGCCAGGCGCTGGACGCCGGCGCCATCGGCTATCTGACCAAGAACTCGTCGCCAGAAGTGCTGGTGGAAGCGGTCAAACGCACCGCCGCCGGCCACGCCTATATCGAACAGCCACTGGCCACCCAGTTGGCCTGCAACCCCACCAGCGCAGATGGCCTCGACCCACGCCTGCGCGAACTCACCCAGCGCGAGTTCGAAATCTTCGTCATGCTCGCCCGCGGCCTGCCACCGCGGCAGATCGCCGAGAAGCTATGCATCAGCGCCAAGACCCTGTCCAACTACCAGACCCTGGTGAAGAACAAACTGCAGATCGCCTCGCAGGCGGAGTTGGTGTATCTGGCGATTGATAGTGGGGTGGTGCGGGTGGGTTTAGAGAGTGCTTGAGCCGGGAGATATATGTTATCGCGGTACGTAAGCGGGAAGACTGACCCTATTGCTGCTAGCCTTATGCGCCCGCACAGATGGGGTTTTCGCTGGCAAAGCGGTGTTTGCAAGCGAAAATAGGAGGTCAAGTGAATGCATTCGTCTACTTGGAATGTCTTGCAATATATTGATTTTATTTGGGTTGTTTGTTGTTCTTGGTGGCAGGTGTGTGGGAGTTATACCGCCTTCTCTGCTATTGGATTAGCATGGCCGGCAATCTAATTACTGTTGAAGCTCTAGGAGGGAATCGGGAATGAAGACGTTTTTTAGCTGGTCAGGAAAAAAGAGTCATGCAATGGCGATGGCTTTTTCTGATTGGTTGCCGTGTGTAATTCAAGCAGTCGAGCCTTGGGTATCTTCAGAAAATATTGATCGTGGTTCTATTTGGTTAAATGAAATATTTGAGCAATTAAAAGATACTAACTTTGGATTGGTTTTCGTAACCAAAGAAAACCAAGCTAAACCATGGCTTTTGTTTGAGTCAGGGGCTTTATCCAAAGGTTTAACCGAAAATAGAGTCTGCACAGTCCTGATAGATTTACAAGTGCGTGATATTGATTCAGGTTCACCGATAAAGCACCTTAATCACACCGCTCTTGAGAAGGCAGAAGTTCTTAAATTGCTTAAAACTATCAATAAGCATCTTGAGCTGGGCAAAGTACAAGAAAGTCGTTTAGAAACTTCCTTTGATGCGTTGTGGCCTTCACTTGAAGCAGAAATTCAGGGTATCTTAGATTCTCAGCCTGTGGATGACGAACCTGCACGGGATGATAAGGATGTGTTAAATGATATTTTGGAAAATGTTCTAAGCATTAATAAGCGTGTATCAATATTTTCACACAAGGGTTACGTCAGGCATATCGAAAGACATCATGCGGAAGCTTTGCTCAAAAGACTGTTGAAGATGGATATGGAACGAGGTGATATTGAAGAGGTGATGGAGGATGTTGTTCCAAGTTTTTGGGTTCGGAAGCAGTTAGACGAAATCTTTGGGGCAGATGAAGAGTAATTGCCACTCAAGCTTTAACAAGGCGCTGCTGCCGGACAAATTTTACGCTGCTATCCAAATTCGCCGCAGCGAGTAGCTTGGGTATTTCTCCGCCAGTGGCGGAGAAAAAAGCGTCAGCTACGCGCCCCGATCCACCCTGCGATGCGATGGAGTTTGTAGCAAGTAGCCTGGACGTTGCCCCCGGCAATGGTGGATGAAAAAAGCGTCATCCACCTTACGCGAAGGTATGAGTAGGGTGGACAACGCGAAGCTTGTCCACCGTTTCGCAGTTCTCGACGCTCTTCGTATACTTGCATGTCATTGCTAGCTTGAAGTTGCTGGCGATTTGGAGTGTCTTAGGCATGGCTCCCATACTTAGAGTGGGAAAGTAAGAGTTTTCAGATAGGAGTGTTCATGTTTCGTCAGTTATCTGTCGTAGTGTTCTTATGGCCGATTTTTGCAGATGCTGGTCTTGACGTAACGGCATACGAAAAACTAACTGTTGTACCATCACCAAAATTAGATGGTTATGGAGAGCCATTGGAGCCTAATCAAATTCAGTTGGCTCCTGTGGATTTCGTAGAGCGTTTCGATGGTCTGACGGCTGGGCAGGTATATCGCTACGAGTCGACCTTCGACTTCAGGGCAGGCTCCTATACAGGATACAACTACTGGCGGAATGAGTTGGCAAAGCTCGCTGGCTACGAACAGACGCCATACAAGTCATTCAATGGCGAAACTGAGCTTCGGTACGATGCTGCCGTTTGGAATGGCAAGAAAGGAGCATTCTGGGAGCTTATTGATTTCTCTGATGCAGAGGGTGTCATCGGCCCTGTCGTATGCAAAAGAGTTTATAAGGACTTCCTTCAGTATCAGGCTGCCGCTTCAAAACATCCTGACGAGTATTTTCGTACCTCTTATAAGGATTGGGTGAGGGCATTTTCCATGTGTGCAAATGATGGGGCCATTGTCTTTCATTGAGCCGGTAGCCCGGACGTTGCTCCCGCCAGTGGTGGATGAAAAAGCGCCAGTTGTCCCCGATCTACCCTACGCAACACGATGGTTGGGCAGTCGTAGGGCGGGTGCAACCCGCCAGGACGCGGGTTGCTGTTGGCTGCATTGTCTATTGGTGGGTGGTGGGCGGTCGATGGTGGGAGGTTGGTGGTGGGCTGAAGCCCACCCTACGGGCTAGCCCCAACGTTGAGTGCGGGAGTCAGTCCCAGCCTTTGGGGCACTCGATGCAGCCGGGCATGTTGGCGTCCTGGAAGTTGCCGAAGCGGGTGCGCGCGCCGCTGAGGTTGGCGTTTTCCAGGTTGGCGCCGCCGAGCTTCACTTCCTGCAGGTTGGCATCCTCCAGATGCGCGCCCTTGAGGTCGGCCTTGCTCAGCCAGGTCATCTCCAGGTTGGCGGCTTGCAGTTGCGCGTCATGCAATTTGGCGCCGGACAGGCGGGCGAATTCCAGGTTGGCAGCGCGCAGGTCGGCGCCTTCGAATTGCGCGGCCTGGGCGAACAGGCCCCAGCCGCCAATAGCCACCAGGCTGGCGCCGGAGAGGTCGGCCAGGCGCAGGTTGCTTTGTTGCAGGCTGGCGCGGGTGAGGTTGGTGCCGCGCAGTTTGGCCTTTTCCAGATTGGCCAGGTCGAGGTTGGCGTGGCGCAGGTCGGCGCCGGAGAGATCGGCGCCGGACAAGTTCATGCGGCGCATGTCGAGGTTGCGCAGGTCAGCGCCACGCAGGTTGGCGTTGGGGCACTGGCTGTCGGGTTCGATGCGGCAGCCGTTGATCTGCGGCACGTCGTCGTTGTCGGTCTCGGCGCCGATGGCGTGGCTGCCGAGTACCAGCAGTACGACTGGAATGAGTAGAGGCAGGTAGTTCATGGCGAGTCCTCGGATGAATGGATGGGGGGCGGTCGCGGCTGAAGCCCCTCCCATGGTTAGCGCGCATGGCGCACCCCAGGTGCGCCATGCGTTGGGCCGTCAGCGTTGGGCGCTGGCCTTGTCCCAGCTCGGCAGCTTGAACACCCAGAAGGAACCACCCTGGGCGACCGGCTTGGTCAACTCGGCCATGTCGCCGCCCCACAGCGGCACCGCGCCGCCGTAGCCGGCAGTCACGCCGATGTACTGCTCGCCGTCCTGCTCCCAGGTGATGGGCGGGGAGATGATCCCGGTGCCGACCTGGAACTTCCACAGCTCTTTGCCGTTCTTGGCGTCGAAGGCCTTGAAGTAGCCGTCGCCGGTGCCGGTGAACACCAGGTTGCCCTTGGTCGCGAGCACGCCGGCCCATAGCGGCAGGCGTTCCTTGTGCTCCCACTCGACCTTGCCGGTGGTGGGGTTCATCGCGCGCAGGATGCCAACGTGGTCATCGAACAGGCGCTTGATGCGAAAGCCCATGCCCAGGTAGGCGGAGCCTTTCTTGTAGTGCGCTTCCTCGGCCCAGTAGTCCTCCTTCCAGTGGTTGGCCGGCACGTAGAACAGGCCGGTGTCCTGGCTGTAGGCCATGGGGTTCCAGTTCTTGCCGCCGAGGAATGGCGGCGAGACCTCGACCGCTTCGCCCTTGCTCTCGCCCGGCTTCGGCTTGGGCGGACGCTGACCCGGGTTCTCCACCGGACGGCCGGTCTTCAGGTCGATATGACTGGCCCAGGTGATCTTGTCGACGAAGGGGAAGGCGTTCTTCAGCTTGCCGTTGGCGCGGTCGACCACGTAGAAGAAGCCGTTGCGGTCGGCGTGGGCGGTGGCCTTGGTGACCTTGCCGTCCTTGTCCTTGTAGTCGAACAGCACCAGTTCGTTGTTGCCGGAGAAGTCCCAGGCATCGTTCGGGGTGTGCTGGTAGAACCACTTCACTTCGCCGGTGCTCGGGTCGACGCCGACCTGGCCGGAGGTGTAGAGGCTGTCGTAGTCGTGCGGGTTGCCGCCGTCGCTGGTACGCGCCCAGCCGTTCCACGGGGCCGGGTTACCGGCACCGACGATGATGGTGTTGGTTTCGGCATCGAAGCTGGCGCTCTGCCACGGTGCGCCGCCGCCCTGGCTCCAGGCCTGTTTCTTGCCGGTCGGCGAGTTGGGATCGTCCGGCCAGCTCGGTGCTTTCACGTCGCCGGTCGGGGTGCTGTCCTTGCCATTGAGGCGGCCCATGTGGCCTTCGACGAAGGGGCGCATCCAGACTTCCTCGCCGGTGTCCGGGTCACGGGCGAACAGGCGGCCGACCACGCCGAACTCATCGCCGGAGCTGCCGTGGATCAGCAGCACCTTGCCGGTCTTGCCGTCCTTCACCAGCGTCGGTGCGCCGGTCATGGTGTAGCCAGCGGAGTGGTCGGCGAATTTCTTGTTCCAGACCACCTTGCCAGTGTCCTTGTTCAGCGCCACGACGCGGGCGTCGAGGGTGCCGAAGTAGATCTTGTCGCCGTAGATGGCGGCGCCACGGTTGACCACGTCGCAGCAGGGGCGGATGTCGTCGGGCAGGCGGTGATTGTAGGTCCACAGGCGCTTGCCGGTTTTCGCGTCGAGGGCGAAGACGCGCGAGTAGGAGCCGGTCACGTAGACCACGCCGTCATGGATGATGGCCTGCGACTCCTGGCCGCGCTGCTTTTCGTCACCGAAGGAGTAGCTCCAGGCCGGGGTCAGCTTGAACACGTTGTCGGCGTTGACCTGGGTAAGCGGGCTCCAGCGTTGGGCGTTGGTGCCCATGCCGTACTGCAGCACGTTGCTGGTGGTGGTGTGGTCGTTGGCGATGTCGTCCCAGGTGACGGGCTTGGCAATCGCGCCCAGGCTCAGCGCCAGGCCGCCGGCCAGCATCAGGGCAAGCGCCAGGGGGCGAGGGCTGCTGGGTAGATTTCTTGTTGTCATGGTTGTGCTTCCCATTGGAGTTGAAAGTGCCGCAGTGGCAAGCCGATGGTGGAACCCGGCCCCTTCGACGCCTACGGAAAAACTCCCGACTTCACCGGGAGGATTTCCCAGCCGGCCCATGACTTGGCCTTGCTGCCAAGGCATCAGCAAACCTGCGACCCAAGCCCTACTACCAAGGGACTAGAGCGCGGCCACCAAAGCAGGATTCGGTGTGCGCAGGCGCCTTTCTAAGATGGACGCCACAAGCTCGTAACGGGCTGTTCGGCGTGCATTCGATGAGGTTCTAGCCATGAACAAGAAGAAGATCCAATCCACCCTGGCCCTGATGCTGCTGGCCGCCTCCACCCAGTTGTGGGCGCACGGTGACGTGGTGCCGCAAGCGGTCAAGACCGATGGTCTGGAGCCGTTGGGTGAGGAATGGCTGGACGAAAACCCCTATCGCGGCAACCCGCGCGCCATCGAGATTGGCGCCTCGGCCTACAACCAGAACTGCGCCGCCTGCCACGGCCTGGAAGCCAAGTCCGGCGGTATCGCCCCTGACTTGCGTCTGCTCGAAACGGGCGCCAGTGGTGATGAGTGGTTCAAGGAGCGGGTCATTCACGGGGCGGTGCGCGATGGCCGCGTGTACATGCCGAAGATGGCCGATTACCTGAGCCAGGAAGCCCTGTGGGCGGTGCGCAGCTACCTGGAGAGCGTGCACGTCGAGGAGTAGCGCTTGATGATCAATCTGCTGCGCTCGTGCTTCACGATCTTCGCGGCCATACGCCGGCTGATCCTGTTTGGCAGCCTGTTGCTGTGCCTGGGCGTCGCCCAGGCACAGGTGCGTGACTACGACCGCATCATGGAAGAGGGCGTGTTGCGCGTGGCGCTGTACCAGAACTTCCCGCCCTACAGCTTCGAGCAGGAGGGCCAGCCGCGTGGCGTCGACTACGAGCTGGCCAAGGCGTTGGCCGAAGGCTTGGGCCTGACGCTGCAGGTGATCTGGGCGCCGCCCGGTGAGAAGCTCGACGACGACCTGCGCGACTACATCTGGCGTGGCCGGGTCACCGCCCAGGGCGAGCTGGCCGACCTGATGCTGCGCGTGCCCTACGACCGTGACTACGCGCAGATGCGCAACGAACTGGGCGAGCTGGTCAACGAGCGCGTGGTGATGTTCGGCCCCTATCAGCGCGAGCGCTGGCAACTGGCGTTCGATCGCCGTCGCCTGGCCGAGGTGCCAAGCATCAATGCCTTGCAGACGCATCCGATTGGCGTCGAGGTGGACAGCGTGCCGTCGTTCTACCTCAGCTCTGCACGAGAGGGCTTGCTGCGCTCGCAGGCACGGCATTACCCGTCGCCGACCCTGGCCTTCGCCGCCATGCGTGCCGGTGAGGTGGACGCGGTGATGGCCCTGCGCGGCGAGGTGGACTGGCTGCTGCACGATGCCAATGATCCGCAACTGGCGCTGGCCGAGAACGCCTACCCGGACATGGGCCGGCAGATCTGGGACATCGGCATGGCGGTGCATGAAAGCAACCGGCAACTCGCCTATGCCCTGGAAGAACAGCTTGAAAAACTGATTCTCGACGGTTCGCTGGAGCGCCTCTACGGGCAGTACGGCCTGCGTTTCGAGAAGCCCGAACAATACCAATAGGGTGCCTCTAAAAACGTAGGCGAGGCAGCCAGCGCAAGGCAAAGACAGGCGAAAAAGCGCAGTTTACAAGCTGTAAATGAGCATTTTGAGCCTGTCTTTAACGCAGCGATGGCAACGCAGGTAGTTTTTGGAGGTGCCCGATAGCGGTTTCAGCCGCAGCGGAGGTGAACGATGGATTGGCGTAGCCTGATGTTCCTGGCGCTGTTCGTCTGGGCCTGGGAGGCGCGAGCCGCTGCCCCCGATCCGGTCGCTTCGGTGATGTGGGACTACTACCACCAGCGCTTGTTGAGCGGCGAGCCCTTCGTCTTCGACGAACAGGTGCGCCTCGAAGTGCCGCCTTTCGCCGAAGACGCGCGCCAGGTGCCGATCCAGATCGACGCCAGCGCTTATCGTGGCAAGGTCAAACGCATTCTCGCCTGGGCTGAGCTCAACCCCATCCCGCGTATCGTCGATTTCACCCCCAGCGCCGCGCTGGAGCCGACCCTGGCCATTCGCATCCGGGTCGAGCAGGCCACGCCGATTCGCGCGGCGGTGCTGACCGACGATGGCGTCTGGCATATCGGCTCGGCACGGGTGGAGGCTGCGGGTGGTGGCTGCACGGCGCCCAGCGTGGTGCGTGCCGAAGCCGGCTGGCAGGAGCGCCTGGGCCAGGTGCTGGGCAAGCGCTTCGTGCGCGGCGAGGACAGCCGCCTGCGCCTGCAGGTGTCCCACCCGATGGATAACGGCCTGATCGGTGGCATTCCCGAGTTCTATATCGAACGGGCCGAACTGCGTGATCCGGACGGCCAGGTGCTGGGGCGCCTGGAGCTGTTCCCGGCGGTCAGCGAGAACCCGACGCTGACCTTCGACCTGCACGGCGACCGCCACGCCGAACTGTGGTTGCGCGACAACAACGGCAACGAATTCCAGGCCGAGTTCTGAGGGCATGCGCATTCGCCGCGGGGCGCGGCTCCCACAGGATGTAGCAGCACTCGCCTTGTCTGTAGGAGCCCCGCCCCGGGGCGAATCTCGATTTCGAGGAGAAGAGCATGCGCTGGATACTATTTCTGCTGGCTCTCGGTAGCGGCTTGGCTCAGGCGCTCGACTACCAGCTGCAACCCCGGCAGATCGCCGAGGGGGTCTGGCTGGTGGAAGGCAGCACCGACAATTTCGCCCCGGACAACGGCGGCAATATCGTCAATGTCGGCTTTATCGAAACCGCTGAGGGTGTGGTGGTGATCGACACCGGGCCGTCGCGCCGCTACGGCGAGGCGCTGCGCCAGAGCATCGAGCACGTCACCGGCAAACCGGTGCTGCGCGTGCTGCTGACTCATCATCACCCGGATCACGTGCTGGGCAACCAGGCGTTTGCCGGCGTGCCCATCGCCGCGCTGCCAGGTACCGCGAAGCTTTTGGCCGAGCAGGGCGACGCCATGGCGGAAAACATGTATCGCCTGGTAGGCGACTGGATGCGCGGCACCGAGGTGGTATTGCCCACCGAAGAGGTACAGGAAGGCACGTTGGAAATCGGCGGCCGGCGCCTGCAACTGCTGGCGCTACGCGGCCATACCGGCGCCGACCTGGCGATCCTCGACGAGCGTACGGGCGTGTTGTTTGCTGGTGACATCCTTTTCTACCAGCGCGCGCTGACCACGCCGAACACGCCTGGGCTGGATGTCTGGCTGGCCGATCTGGATCGGCTGCAAGCGTTGCCCTGGAAGCAGATCGTGCCCGGCCACGGCCCGCTGGCCACAGATGCAGCGCCCTTTGCGCAAATGCGCGACTACCTGGGCTGGCTCGATGGCCTGATGCGCGAGGGCGCGGAGCAGGGCGCCGAGATGAACGAACTGATCCGCGCGCCGATCCCTGAGCGCTTCGCTCAGGTGAATCTGAGCCGCTATGAGCTGATCCGCAGCGTCAGCCACCTCTACCCGCGCTATGAGCGCCAGGCGATGAGTCGGGTGGATCACGCCGAGTGACGAAGTGTGTTGTCGCCTGGCTTCTGTGGGAGGGGCTCTAGCGGCGAATCGCGGCTAAAGCCCCTCCCACGTTAGCGCCTAGGGCGCCCCGATCCACCCTACGCGGCCAGCGCTCCGGTTCGCTTGCACACTGAACTGAAATCTGACCCGGCCACTCTCAAGGAGGCGGCTCTACCTGGCTTGCGACAAGCGGGCAGGCCATTTGACGAAAAATTGACCTGCACCCGAGTAGGGTGGACTTTTCACAACCGAGGTAGCTGTCGATGGCCATGCCCCCTGTAACCGCTTCTGCTGTAGCGCTGATGCTGGCGATGATGTCCTCGCCAGCCGTGCATTCGAAGACGGATTCACCTTCTCCCCGCGTCTACGGATGGGTGGAGGAAGGGCTGCTGCTGCCTGAAAAGGCTGCGCTGAAGATCAAGCTGGATACCGGTGCGCTTACCTCGTCGATGGATGCGAAAGACCTCGAACGCTTCGAGAAGGACGGTGAGCACTGGGTGCGTTTCAATGTGGAAGTGAAAGACAGCAAGAGCGCAAAGACGGTGAGCATCCCCTTCGAGCGGCGCGTCGAAAGAAACGTCAAGGTCAGGGGCGCTGGCGGCGAAGAGAGACGCCCGGTGGTCAAGCTGAAGATGTGCATCGGCGACCGTATCTACAACGAAGAATTCTCGCTGAAGAACCGCGGCAAGATGATCTATCCGGTGCTGATCGGGCGGCGCACCCTGGAGCACCTGGGGGCCGTGGATGTGTCTCGGACGTTCACCGTCGAGCCCAAGTGCAATGGCGATTCGAGCGGCAAGCAGGCGAACAAGTCCTGAGGGCCGCCGAGGTCATGCGCAAAACGTCGACAGGTTAGAGCCTGAACCCCTCGACGATATGCTCGGCCAGGCATTCCGTCACCGGCGATTGGCTGCCCTCCCGACGCAGCAGCACGATGCTGGTCAATGGCAGTAGCGGCAGGCCCTCAGCTTCGCCAAGGATGTGCAGATCCGGGGTGATCAGGCTCTGTAGTTGCGCGGTCACTGCCAATCCTGCGCGCACTATGGCGAAGATTGCCGACAGGCTGGGGCTGGTGTAGGCGATGCGGTAGGGGCGGCTCATCGCATCCAGCGCGTTGCACGCCCACTCGCGACAGAAACAGTCGGCGTTGAACATCGCCAGCGGCATGGGCGTCTGCTCGTGCGGGGCGAAGCCTTGCGCCACTGCCCAGACGAAGCGCTCCTGGCGCAGCAGTTGACCGATCTCCTTGCCCGGCTGGCGGGTGACGATGGTCAGGTCGAGATCCTGTCGTTGCAGCAATTGCCCGGAGGGTTCGCAGTGCACCTCGACCTGCACCAGCGGGTAGGCCTGGGCAAAGCGCGAGAGAATTTCCGGCAGAAAACGCATCACGTAATCATCCGGCGTGCCGATGCGCACGGCACCGACCATGTGCGGCTCACGCAGGGTATTGAGCACCTCGCCATGCAACTTGAGGATGCGCCGGGCGTAACCCAGCAGCACCTGACCTTCCGGCGTCAGTCGAACCTGGCGGCCGTCGCGCTCGAACAAGGGGCGCTGCACCACGTCATCTTCCAGCCGTTTCATCTGCATGCTGATTGCCGATTGGGTGCGGTTCACAGCATCGGCCGCGCGGGTGAAGCCGCCCGTATCGGCGATGGCGACGAAGCTGCGCAGCAATTCGGTATCGATGCTGGGGTGATAGGCCATTCATCAACTCTCAAGATGGATTGCATAAGAAACATTCGTTGGATTGATCATAAGCCTGGCCTGAGACTGGTGCCAACCCCACAGGGAGGACACCGAGATGAAAAGTCAGAAAGGGTATGCGATGGCTCAGGCCATCCCGTCCGGGCGCTTGCCGAGTGTGGCCGGTATCTGGCGCGTGCTGCGCCGCTGGCAGCAACTGGCGCGTGAACGCCGCCAGTTGGCCGCGCTGGATATGGCGGCGCTGAAGGATCTGGGGCTGACCCGTGCCGACGTGATGCAGGAAAGTGAGCGGCCATTCTGGGATGATCCGCTGCGCAAATGAATGACGGAGTGATGCAATGACTGCTGTACGCAAGGGTGCCGATCTGTTCCTGTTCCAGCTGATGCTGCTGCTCTGTGCCATCTGGGGCAGCCAGCAGGTGGCGATCAAGCTGGCGGCGCCGGATGTTGCGCCCATGCTGCAGGTGGCCCTGCGTTCGGGTATCGCCGCCGTGTTGGTCGGCCTGCTGTTGCTCTGGCAGCGCGGCTGGCAGGGCTGGATCGGCTGCACCTGGCGCGCGGGCGTGCTGGCCGGTGTGCTGTTCGCTCTGGAGTTTTTCTTCATCGCCCTCGGCCTGCGCCATACCTCGGCTTCGCACATGGCGGTGTTTCTCTATACCGCGCCGATCTTCTCGGCGCTGGGCCTGCACCTGCTGCTACCTAGCGAGCGTCTGCGCCGCCTGCAGTGGCTGGGTATCGCGCTGTGCTTCGGTGGTGTGGTGATGGCCTTCGGTGTCGGCGGCAACTGGGCCGATATCGACGGCGGTATCCTGCTCGGTGATGCGCTGGGACTCTGTGCGGGCATGGCCTGGGGCGCCACTACCGTGGTGGTGCGTGGTTCGCGCTTGTCCGAAGCACCCGCCGGGTTGACCCTCTTTTACCAACTGGCCGTGGCGTTCGTCCTGTTACTCGGTTATGCCCTGGCGGTGGTCGATCTCGACCAGGTGCGCTGGAGCCCGCTCGCCATTGGTAGCATCGTGCTGCAGGGCGTGGTGGTATCGTTCTTCACCTACCTGGCCTGGTTCTGGCTGCTGCGCCGCTACCTGGCCTCGAACATGGCGGTGTTTTCCTTCATGACGCCTCTTTTCGGGGTGACCTTCGGCGTGCTGGTGCTGGACGAGCCGCTGACGCTGAACTTCATCATCGGCGCGGCGCTGGTGCTCAGCGGCATTACATTGGTCAGCAGCGAAGCCTGGCTGCGTCGACGCCTGGCCGGCTGGCGTGGCGTGCCGCAGCAACCCTGATCCGCAAGGAGGCTGGAAATTGTCCACTTATCACTTGGCCCAACTGAACATCGCCTTGATGAAAGCGCCGTTGGAGTCGCCGGAGATGGCCGATTTCGTCGCTAATCTGGAGCGTATCAATGCTTTGGCCGAAGTCTCGCCCGGCTATATCTGGCGCCTGCAGGACGAAGCGGGCGATGCCACGGCGATCCGCCCCTTTGGTGACGATGTTCTGGTCAACATGTCGGTCTGGCAGGACGTGCAGTCGCTCAGTGACTACGTCTACAAGTCGGCGCATGCCGAAATGCTCAAGCGCCGCCGCGAATGGTTCGCGCGCGTCGAGCAGGCGCATCAGGTGCTGTGGTGGGTGCCGGTCGGGCATCGGCCTAGCGTGGTCGAGGCTGCCGAGCGCTTGGCTTATCTGCGCGAACATGGCGCGACGGCGCAGGCCTTTACCTTTCGCCATGCGTTTGCGGCACCGGCTTGATAGGCTGAGCCGCCATGACAGACTCACTTTCCCTCGCCGAAGCCCGCCGCCTGGCCCTGGCAGCCCAGGGCTTCGGTCGTGTGCCGCGTGGTGCCATCGCCCACAAGCACTTGCAGGCGCAGATCGAACGCCTCGGCGTGCTGCAGATCGATTCGGTCAATGCTCTGGTGCGTTCGCACTACCTGCCGGCGTTCTCCCGCCTTGGTCATTACCAGGCCGAGCATCTCGACGAGCTGGCCTGGGGCCGCGCGCGGCGCAGGCGACTGTTCGAATACTGGGGACACGAGGCTTCCTTGCTGCCATTGGAGCTCTATCCGCTGTTGCGCTGGCGCATGCGTCGGGCGGCGGCTGGGCAGGGGATCTACAGCCAGTTGGCGAAGT
Organism: Pseudomonas sp. FG29; assembly: GCF_057809355.1. Classification (NCBI taxonomy): domain Bacteria; kingdom Pseudomonadati; phylum Pseudomonadota; class Gammaproteobacteria; order Pseudomonadales; family Pseudomonadaceae; genus Pseudomonas; species Pseudomonas sp. FG29. The sequence goes on from NZ_JBMDJU010000022.1 coordinate 40,597, forward strand.
TCGGCGTGGAGCGGCGCGACGTGATCGAGGCCGTGCTGCAGGCCGTGCGCGAGCGCGGCGCGTTGGGTGCTGGCAGCCTCAGCAGCCGTACCGAGAAGGCTGGGCCCTGGTGGGACTGGAGCGCGGAGAAAACGGCGCTGGAATGGCTGTTCGCCGCAGGCGAAGTCACCGTTGCCGGCCGCCGCGGTTTTGAGCGGCTTTACGATCTGCCAGAGCGGGTCATTCCGGGCGAGCTGCTCAATCATCGCGAGCTGGATGAAGACGAAGCGCAGCGGTGCCTGCTACTGCGTTCGGCCGATGCCCTTGGCGTGGCCACCGAAAAGGATCTGCGCGACTACTACCGACTCGATGCCGGCGACAGCAAGCAGCGTATCGCCGAGCTGGTGGAGGCGGGTGAGTTGCTACCGGTCGCGGTGCAGGGCTGGCGACAGACGGCCTACTGCCGCGGCGAGCCGCGCATCCCCAGGCGCGTGCGTCACAGCGCGTTGCTGTCCCCCTTCGATTCGCTGATCTGGGAGCGCGAACGTACCGAGCGGCTGTTCGGCTTCCGCTATCGTCTGGAGATCTACACTCCGCAGGCCAAGCGCGTGTATGGCTACTACGTGTTGCCGTTTCTGCACTACGAACGCTTGCTGGCGCGGGTGGATCTGCGCAGCGAGCGCGCGGCTAGGCGCCTGGCGGTGCATGCCGTGCATCTGGAGGAGGCTGTGCTGAGTGAGGAGGCGCATCAGGCGCTGAGCGATTCGTTGCAGGCGCTGGCACAGTGGTTGGGGCTGGATGAGGTGTGGCTGGCGCCTGGCGTCAGTCTGCGCGGGCTGCTGGGCTAGCCACCGTTCTCCAAGAGAAATTTCAGTTCTTCCAAGCGCTGGATATTCAGCTCCATGGGACAGGTGTAGTACATCGGTGAGCCGACATGCTTGCCCTGTAGATCGCACTGGCCGTTTCGGTAAATCAGCCAGGCCTTTTGTGTCGCTTCCAGTTGCTCGGCATCCCTTGGGGTGCTTTCCTGCAGTTTCAGAAAAAGCTGCTGGTAGACACGGTTCATTTCCTTTTTTACCGCTTCGGACACGCCTTCGGCGCAACTGGCGACGCTGGAGTTGTTGATCATCCCGTTGGCGTCCATGCAGGTCTGGTACTGTTCATCGTAATCACCCCAGACTCCGAGCGGCAGGAGCGTGAGCGATAGCAGGCCGTTACGCAGTATCGACATGGCAGTTTCTCAAAAAGATAGGGGCTGCGACACAGCCCCTGAGCGTATTCCTTACTTACCCGCCAGACGATTGCGCATATTGTTGGCGCGTTCGGTGGAGCCCGGGTGCGAGTCGAACATGCTGCTCTCGCCGCCGCTGAGCTTGGCCAGTTTCTCGAATGCGGTTACCAGGCCTTCGCGGGGGATGTTGCGTTGGGTCAGCAGGTCGAAGGAGAAATTATCGGCCGCGCTTTCCTGGCTTTGCGAGAACTGCGCGTTGACCAGTTGCTCGCCCAGTGCGCCGAACTGCGAGGCAGAGAGCGCGGCGACGGTGCCGTTGCCCGAGGCCGCTGCGGCGTTGCGCGCGGCGGATGTGGCGTAGGCAGTCTGCATGGCTTTCTTGGTGTGGCCGAGGGCAACGTGCCCCATCTCGTGACCCAACACGCCTTCGACTTCGTTGTCGTTCATTGCGTCCATCAAGCCGCTGTAGACGCGTACGCAACCGTTGGCCATGGCCCAGGCATTGACCTCGTCATTGAGGTAGACCTTGTAGTTGACCAGCGTGCCGTTGACCTGATTGCCAAGGTTGGCGGCGATCTTGTTCAGGCGCTTGCCGTAAGAGGTGTCCGGGCCGGCGATGGAGTTGGAGGCGTCCATTTCCGCGCAGGCCTTGTCGGACATGCTTTTGACTTCGGCATCGCTGAGGGTTGCGGCCTGCACGGCCATCAGGCCGGATTGCATCATGGCGTCGGGGGACATGTTCTGGCAGCCGCTCAGCAGTACGGCGCTGGAGAGGGCGAAGGCGGAGAGGGTGGTGCGCAGTTGCATGATTCATCATCCTTGTTGGAAGTGTCGGCCGCGAGTCCTTTCCGGCTGGGTAGCGTCGTTTGCACCGGTCGGTGCTCGCGTTGGGGCGGCATTATGCCGGATACCGCACACGAGAAGTGCGAGCTGGTTCGCGCCCTGGCCAGTGGCCAGGGCGCAAGGGGTCAGTGCCGTACCTGCTTCAGCGTCTCGGCGATCATGAAGGCCAGTTCCAGGGATTGGTCGGCGTTCATGCGCGGGTCGCAGTGGGTGTGGTAGCGGTCGGAGAGGCCGTCCTCGGTGATCGGGCGCGAGCCACCGATGCACTCGGTAACGTTCTGCCCGGTCATCTCGATATGAATGCCGCCGGCATAAGTGCCTTCGGCCTGATGCACGGCGAAGAATTGCCGAACCTCAGCGAGGATCTGCGCGAAATCGCGGGTTTTGTAGCCGCTGCTGGCCTTGATGGTATTGCCGTGCATGGGGTCGGAGCTCCACAGCACCTGGCGGCCTTCTTCCTTGACCTTGCGCAGCAGGCGCGGGAAGTGTGCTTCGACCTTGTCCGCGCCCATGCGCACGATCAGGTTCAGGCGGCCCGGGGCATTGTCTGGATTGAGCGCGTCGATCAGGCGGATCAGCTCGTCCGGATCCATGCTCGGGCCGACCTTGACGCCGATGGGGTTCTCGATGCCACGCATGAACTCGACATGGGCACCGTCCAGCTGACGGGTGCGGTCGCCGATCCACAGCATATGCGCGGAACAGTCGTACCAGCGGCCAGTGAGGCTGTCACGACGGACGAAGGCTTCCTCGTAATTGAGCAGCAGCGCTTCGTGTGCGGTGAAGAAGCTGGTTTCCCGCAGTTGCGGTGCGCTGTCCATGCCTACGGCACGCATGAAGGCCAGGGTTTCGTCGATACGGCCGGCGAGCTGCTGGTATTTCTCGGCCAGCGCCGAATTGGCGATGAAGTCGAGGTTCCACTGGTGCACCTGGTGCAGGTCGGCGAAGCCGCCCTGGGCGAAGGCGCGCAGCAGGTTGAGGCTGGCGGTGGCCTGGTGATAGGCCTGCATCAGGCGCTCGGGATCGGGGACGCGACTGGCGACGTCGAAACCGATGCCGTTGACGATGTCGCCACGGTAGGCGGGAAGGGTGATGCCATCGATGGTTTCGCTGCCGGACGAGCGCGGCTTGGCGAACTGGCCAGCCATGCGCCCGACCTTGACCACCGGGCAGCCGGCGGCGAAGGTCATGACGATGGCCATCTGCAGCAGCACCTTGAAAGTGTCGCGGATCTTCGCGGCGGAAAACTCGGCGAAGCTCTCGGCGCAGTCGCCGCCCTGCAGCAGGAAGGCGCGGCCCTGGGTGACCTCGGCGAACTGGCGACGCAGCTCGCGCGCCTCGCCGGCGAACACCAGCGGCGGGTAGCCGGCGAGGGTCTGTTCGACGCGCGCCAGGTGCGCGGCATCAGGGTATTCGGGCTGCTGCTGAATGGGCTTGGCCCTCCAGCTTTCGGGACTCCAGGCGTGCGACATGGTGCATCTCTAGCGGCGATTGAGGCGGTGCGCATGGTAACCGATAAGCCCGCAGGATCGCCGCGCAATTATCGCGTGACCGCGTGGGGCGCATCGCCGACAATCGGCGCGGTTGCCGGGCCGCAGGGCTGAGGCGTGAGGAGCAGGAGCAAGGACATGCCGGGGTTACCGCCGAGCGAAGAAATGCAGAAGCTGGACGAAGTCCTGCTTGCCGAAGTGCGCGATGCCTTCGGTGTGATCCGCGTGGCGCAGATTGGCGCCTATCGTTTTCTCGAATTCGGCGAGTGCATCGAGCAGAGCTGCGTATTTCCCGCCGATCCCAGCTGGCTGGAGTACGACTACACGCGCGCCATGCTGCTCGGTGCCCTGGCGCATGAAAAACCGGAAACCGCCCTGTTTCTCGGCTTGGGCGCCGGCAACCTGACCCAGGCCTGCCTGAAGTTCCTGCCGTTGGAAGATGTCGAGGCCATCGAGCTGCGCCCGGATGTACCGCGCCTGGCCATGGAGTTTCTCGGTCTCGACGATGACCCTCGGCTGACCATTCGTATCGGCGATGCCATCGAACTGCTGCCCAGTGCGGAAACCGCCGATCTGATCTTCCTCGACCTCTACACCGACCAGGGGCCGGGTGTCGGCCACCTGGCCTGGAATTTTCTCGAGCAGTGCCAGGCCAAGCTCAACCCCGGTGGCTGGCTGATCATCAACCAGTGGGCGGCCAATGATGGCAAGCCGCTGGGCGCGGCGCTGCTGCGTGGCCTGTTTCACCGCCATTACTGGGAATGCCCGGTGAAGGAGGGCAACGTGATCATGCTGATTCCTGCGAATCTTGAGCAGGAACTGGACTTCGCCTTGCTGCAGGCGCGTGCGGGCGAGTTGGCTGCGCAACTGGGCTATTCGCTGCAACCATTGATCGAGTCGTTGCGGCCAGCCAGCTAGGGGCTGCAGCGAGCGAAAAACCTGTCCCCCAGGGCGAAAAATCCTGTATGATCCGCGCCCGGCCAAAACGGCCTCGTCACTATCACGAAGCCTGGCTTCGTTGTCGGTTCGCTGCGGCGAACTACTCTTGACGTTTCATCCATCGTTTTCGCAAATGCCCGTCTATCGGCTGCCAGGGTGACCCACAAGGTCCTACATGGCACGTGCAGCCTTTGTTCCTGGGTCTTTGCGGATGCACTGAGGCAGACCCATGACCCAGGAAATCGGCGGCTTCGCCGCACTCGGACTTCACCCCAATATTCTCGCCGCTCTGACCGCTGTTGGTTACGAAGAGCCGTCGCCCATTCAGTCGCAGGCCATTCCGGTGATCCTCGCCGGCCACGACATGATCGGCCAGGCCCAGACCGGTACCGGCAAGACCGCTGCATTCGCGTTGCCGATCCTGTCGAAGATCGACCCGGCCAAGCGTGAGCCGCAGGCACTGATTCTCGCCCCGACTCGCGAGCTCGCTCTGCAGGTTGCCACCGCTTTCGAAACCTACTCCAAGCAGATGCCTGGCCTGAGTGTGGTCGCGGTGTACGGTGGCGCGCCGATGGGCCCGCAGCTCAAAGCCATTCGCCAGGGCGCACAGGTTATCGTCGCTACCCCGGGCCGTTTGGTCGACCACCTGCGTCGCGACGAGAAAGTGCTGTCGACCATCCAGTATCTGGTGCTCGACGAAGCCGACGAAATGCTCAAGCTGGGCTTCATGGACGATCTGGAGATCATCTTCGAAGCCATGCCGGAAAGCCGCCAGAGCGTGCTGTTCTCCGCCACGCTGCCGCATTCGATCCGTGCCATCGCCGAGAAGCACCTGCGTGAGCCGCAGCACATCAAGATCGCTGCCAAGACCCAGACCGTCTCGCGCATCGAGCAGGCGCATCTGATGATCCACGCCGATCAGAAGATCAATGCCGTGACTCGTCTGCTGGAAGTGGAAGAGTTCGACGCGCTGATCGCTTTCGTGCGCACCAAGCAGGCCACCCTGGATCTGGCCGCTGCGCTGGAAGCCAAGGGCTACAAGGCTGCCGCGCTGAACGGCGACATCGCGCAGAACCAGCGCGAGCGCGTGATCGACTCACTCAAGGACGGCCGTCTGGATATCGTCGTCGCCACTGACGTGGCCGCTCGTGGTATCGACGTACCGCGCATCACTCACGTATTCAACGTCGACATGCCGTACGACCCGGAGTCCTACGTTCACCGTATCGGCCGTACCGGTCGTGCCGGCCGTGAAGGCCGTGCGCTGCTGCTGGTGACGCCGCGTGAGCGCCGCATGCTGCAGGTGATCGAGCGCGTGACCGGGCAGAAGGTCGGTGAGGTCAAACTGCCGAACGCCCAGCAGGTGCTTGATGCACGCATCAAGAAACTGACCAGCAGCCTGGCGCCGCTGGTGGCCGATGCCGAAGCCAGCCATGGCGATCTGCTCGACCGCCTGACCGCTGACATCGGTTGCAGCCCGCGTGCCCTGGCCGCTGCGCTGTTGAAGAAGGCCACCAATGGCCAGGCGCTCGATCTGGCTACCGTGGAGCGTGAGCAGCCGCTGGTGCCGGGTGTTGGCGGTGCGCCGCGTGAGCGCCGTGAGCGTGATGGTGATCGTGGCGGCGAGCGTGGTGGTGAGCGCGGCGAATACCGCGAGCGTCGTGCGCCGCTGCCGCTGACCGAAGGTCGCGTGCGTTGCCGTACTGCGCTGGGTACGCGTGATGGCATCGCCGCGAAGAACCTGCTTGGCGCCATCCTCAACGAGGGTGGCCTGGCGCGAGAAGCCATTGGCCGCATCCAGATTCGCGAGACCTTCAGCCTGGTCGAGTTGCCGGAAGATGGTCTGGATCGTCTGCTCGGCAAGCTCAAGGACACCCGCGTCGCCGGCAAGGCACTGAAGCTGCGTCGCTATCGCGAGGATTGATCCGTAGCCCGGCCGAGCCGGGCCAACTGATCTGAAACGCCGCGTCCGGTTAGCCGGGCGCGGCGTTTTTCATGGTGCAGACGCTCACTGCGTTTCGCCGAGCGTCGCCCTGGGGGCAAGTCGGTCGAACACCTCGGGCGTCAGCGCCGCTTCGCCGGCATCGTCGAGCACTTGGCGCGGATGTTCGCTGCCGGGAATGCTGCTGTCGAGCATGGCAAGCAGTTGCGCGCCGCGTGACGTCAGGACGAAGTTCTCGCCATTGCCGCCCTCGTTTTCCGGGCGTGGCGCGATGAAGTCACCGCTCAGCAGGCTGGCTTCATAACGCGTGGCCTCGGCACGAAAGTGATCCAGGTCGTCGACAGGGTCACCCACGCGCTGCAGTTCGTCAGCCAACTCCTCGGCATAGTGGCGGGGAGCGAATGGCTTGCCGGCAGAATGTTGCGCCTCGCGCAGCAGGCGCTCGATCAGATCCCAGTGATAGTGCATGTCGGTTTCTCCGCAAGGAAGGGCTTACCGATTCCGACTACATGGAGGTGACCTGGGTTCGACCTGAATTGATGCGCCTTCAACCGAAGCTGTAGATGTCCATGCCCAGCGAGCCGTAGGTGAAGCCGCTGTGCTCGATGTTGAAGGCACCACCGGCGCCTCGGGCGAAGAACAGCGGCAGCAGGTGCTCGTCGCTTGGGTGGTTACGCACCGCATAGGGCGCGAGCTGACGGTAGTGGTGCAGGGCCTGACCATCGTCGGCGGCCAGATGCTCGACCATCCATTGGCGGAATTCGCCGGCCCAGGCGGTGGCCATGTCCGGGCGGGCGTGCCAATCCAGTTCGCGCAGGTTATGGGTGATGCTGCCAGAGCCGATCAGCAACACGCCACGCGCACGCAATTCGGTCAGGGCGCGGCCGACGCGCGTCTGCAGTTCCGGGCCCTGGCGGGTGGGCAGCGACAGTTGCACGAGCGGAATCGTGGCGTCAGGGTACATCAATGACATGGGCACCCAGGCGCCATGGTCGAAGGGCCGCTGTGGATCTACGTCAGCCGCGAGCCCGGCGCGGGCGAGCAGGGCGACGATCTCCTCGGCCAGTTGCGGCTCACCCGGCGCAGGGTATTGCACGGCATAGAGTTCGGGTGGGAAGCCATAGAAGTCGTGCCAGGTGGCAGGGGTTGCCGAGCCGGTAAGCTGCAGTCGATCACTTTCCCAGTGGGCGGAAACCACCACGACCGCCCGAGGGCGGGGCAGGCGAGCCGACAGTTGTGCCAGCGCAGGGCCGCTGGCCCCGGGATCGAGGGCTAGCATGGGAGAACCGTGGGAAATGAACAGTGATGGCAGCATGAGTACCTCCATGAACGAGCCACCATTTTCGTCGGGTAACCTATCGATGAATAACGCATATTCTGCGCCATAACTATCGAAGATTTGGATGTCTAGCGAGAGCTGTCGCCGAAGGCTGTTTCGATATTGATCCCCAGGCTGAGTACGCCGAGGAAGTGGCCGTCGAGCGGGTCGTGAATCGGCGCTGACACCTTGCTCTGGAAGCTTTGCGTGGAGCCATCGTATTCGATGTCGCCAATATGGATCTCGCCTGGCCGCAGGCGTTTGGCCTGTTGGTAGTCGTCCTCATCGGCCTGCCAGTAGTCGCTGGTGATCTCGCTGATGGCGACCAGTTGACCCGAGCGGTCACTGAGGAACAGTTCATTGAATAACGGATGGTATTGCTCGGCGACATTCATCAGCAGGCGCGACGGCGGTGCCTGAAGCAGGCTGCGGATCAGTGGTTTTTCCTCCAGCAGGCGCTCGCGCAGCCATTGCCGATCCAGCTCCTGAATCCGGGCATCACTGGTGTTACGTGCGTCGGCTTTGCGCAATGCGTTCAGTAGATCGTCATGGTAGGCCCAGCGACGCAGATGCTGGGCCGTCAGTTGGCGCAGATAATCGGCTTCTTCTTCGGTCAGCTTGCTGCCGCGTGGGGCGCAGGGTTCCACCTGGCGGTTGAAGGCGTTGAGAAAGTCCGGGTGGAGTTCGAGAAAATCATGGGAGAAGTACACGCCGAGCGGTGAATAGCGTACGAAGCGCTGCTGCAGCGCTTGTGCCAAGGGCTGCTGGGGCAGGGCGCTGCGCATGGCATTTTCGTCGGCCAGGAACAGGTCGATGCGCTCGCGCTGGAGCAGCTCGATCAGTTGTTCTAGGCGTGCCACCTTTTGCACGACATTGATCCCGCGCGCCTCCAGCCAGGTAAGGCTGTTGCTGCCCAGTACAGCGCCAATGCGCAGATTGCGATCCCAGATCGGCCGATTGAGCACCCGTGCATCCAGCGCGTACCAGTACCATTTCTCCGCCAGCAGTGGCGCCGAAAGTCGGGCGTAGCCGTCCACGCGGTTGTCAGGGGCGGAACTGAAGAAACCGTCGGCGATATGACGGCTGACGTTCTGCCGGGCGCGGCTCAGTGAGGTGAGTTGAATGCGATAAGGTTGTTGCAGATGGTCGAAAATACATTCCAGTACTCGGATCGACTGGCCACCCAGCTCGCCATCGACTGAGACCTGATAAGGCTCATCGAGGCTGGTATCGAGACGAACGGGCGATTTTTCCTCGGCATGCACGGCTGGGAGCGTGAGCAATAACAGCAACGTCAAACAGCGGGCATGGCGTGCAGGCATGATGGCACTTCGCGGCGTTGGGCAGTGAATTTCAGTTTAGGTGAGGGGCAAAGACATGCACGAAGCTTTCTGGCAGGAGCGCTGGACGCGGGATCAGATCGGTTTTCATCAGGATCAGGTTAACGCCTATCTGCTGCGGCACTGGTCGAGGTTGCAGTTGCCTCGAAGCAGTCAGGTATTGGTGCCGTTGTGCGGCAAGAGCCTGGATCTGGCCTGGCTCGCCGGGCAGGGGCATGCGGTGCTGGGAGTCGAACTGGCGGAGAAGGCGGTACAGGCCTTCTTCGAAGAACATGGCCTGCAGCCACAGGTGAACGAACACGGTACGTTTCGCATCTACAGCGCGGGGTCGCTGGCGCTCTGGTGCGGCGATTTCTTCGCACTCACGGCAGAGGATGTTGCAGGCTGCAAGGCGTTCTATGACCGTGCGGCACTGATTGCGCTGCCTGTGGCGATGCGGGAGCGTTATGCCGAGCACCTGCAAAGCATTCTGCCGGGCGACTGCCAGGGGCTGCTGGTGACGCTGGACTACGATCAGGCGCGTATGGATGGCCCGCCGTTCTCGGTCAGTGATGCCGAAGTTCGCGAGCGGTTTGCCCAGGCCTGGCAGATCGATGAGTTGCAGCGAGAGGATGTGTTGGCGGGTAACTGGAAATTCATCCGTCACGACCTCAAGGCGCTGGATGAGGCGACCTATCACCTGCGGCGAGCATCCTAGCCAAACGAAAAGGGCGACCCGAGGGTCGCCCTTTGCTTGTCTACGGTTATCAGCCGCGACGACGCAGCGCCTCGATGCGTTCTTCCAGCGGCGGGTGGCTCATCAGCAGGCCGGCCAGGCCGTTCTTCAGGCCACCATTGATGCCGAAGGCGGTCAGGCTGTCCGGCATCTGTACCGGCACGCCCTGTTCGGCGCGCAGGCGCTGCAGAGCGGCGATCATCGCACCAGTACCGGCCAGTTGGGCGCCGGCTTCGTCGGCCTTGAACTCGCGTTTGCGCGAGAACCACATGACGATGATGCTGGCCAGGATGCCCAGTACCAGCTCGGCGAAGATGGTCGCGACGAAGTAGCCGATGCCGTGGCCTTCCTCGTTCTTCAGGATCGCCTTGTCGACGAAGTTGCCGAAGATGCGCGCGAAGAACATCACGAAGGTGTTCACGACGCCCTGGATCAGAGCCAGAGTCACCATGTCGCCATTGGCTACGTGGCCGATCTCGTGGGCCAGCACTGCGCGCACTTCATCCGGGGAGAAGCGCTCCAGCAGGCCCTGGCTGACGGCGACCAGTGCGTCGTTCTTGTTCCAGCCGGTGGCGAAGGCGTTGGACTCGTAGGCCGGGAAGATACCGACTTCCGGCATCTTGATACCGGCTTCGCGGGACAGCTCCTCGACGGTCTGCAGCAACCACTGTTCGTGGCGGGTACGCGGCTGGGTGATGATCTGCGTGCCGGTGCTCATCTTCGCCATCCACTTGGACAGGAACAGCGACACCAGCGAGCCGGCGAAACCGAACACGGCGCAGAAGATCAGCAAGCTGCCATGGTTCTGGCCGGTAAACCGATCGACCCCCAGCAGTTTGAGGGTGATGCTGGCGATGATCAGCACCGCCAGGTTGGTGGCCAGGAACAACATAATGCGCATCATGGTGTGAACGGACTCCTCACGGGAAAGACGTACGAGTAATGCCGGCTATATAAGGGCGCGCCCATGGGGCTTTCAACCAGCGACTATTTCAAACTATGTCGCTTGGCTGCGCCGCTTGGCTTTCGAACAGTAGACGGGTCAGGCGGGCAATGCGTTCCCCATGTTGGCGCGCCAGTGCTTCACGCAGCTGGAAGGCCAGGGTGGCGTGCACGCGACGTACACTGGGCGGCAGGGGTTCCCCTTCGGGAAGTGCGTGGGGCACGCTGCGCGACAGGCGCAGAAAGCCCTTCTCGCTGAGCACGGCCTGATCCAGCGCGTCGTAGGCGATGGTCGACTCGAAGCGCAGATAGCCTTCCTCGGCCAGCCACAATAACGCGCCCAGGCACGCCTGGTGACGTTTGCTGGGCAGGCCGAACTCGTCCGGCTCCTCGCGCCCGATCAGGTCTTCCACGTACAGCGCCATCTTGCGCGGAAAGGCCTGGTAGAGCATGAGCAGGCCGCTGGCCGCGTCCTTGTAGAAGTCGTCTATCTGCAGGTCCATGTCGGCTTACTGGCTGTAGCCCTTGAGGAAGTTGCCGATGCGACCGATGGCCTGCTCCAGGTCGTCGACGCGGGGCAGGGTGACCACGCGGAAGTGATCCGGCCACGGCCAGTTGAAGGCCGTGCCCTGGACGATCAGCAGCTTCTCGGAGAGCAGCAGATCGAGCACGAACTTCTCATCGTTGTGGATCGGGCAGACCTTCGGGTCGATCTTCGGGAAGGCGTAGAGCGCGCCCATGGGCTTGACGCAACTGACGCCGGGGATGTCGTTGAGCAGTTCCCAGGTGCGGTTGCGCTGTTCCAGCAGACGGCCGTTGGGCAGTACCAGGTCGTTGATGCTCTGGTAACCGCCCAGCGCGGTCTGAATCGCGTGCTGGCTCGGCACGTTGGCGCACAGGCGCATGTTGGCCAGGATGTCCAGACCCTCGATATAGCTCTGCGCCTTGTGCTTGGGCCCGGAAATGGCCACCCAGCCGGAGCGGAAGCCGGCCACGCGGTAGCTCTTGGACAGGCCGTTGAAGGTCAGGCAGAGCACGTCCGGAGCCAGCGAGGCGGTGCTGATGTGCACGGCTTCGTCGTAGAGGATCTTGTCGTAGATCTCGTCGGAAAAGACCACCAGGTTGTGCTGGCGGGCCAGCTCGACGATGTCCTGCAGCACTTCGCGCGAGTACACCGCGCCGGTGGGGTTGTTCGGGTTGATCAGCACCAGCGCCTTGGTATTCGGCGTGATCTTGGCGCGCATGTCGGCGATATCGGGGAACCAGCCGGCCTGCTCGTCGCACAGGTAATGCACTGGCTTGCCGCCGGACAGTGCCACGGCAGCCGTCCACAGCGGGTAGTCGGGTGCGGGGATGAGCACCTCGTCACCGTTGTTGAGCAGCGCCTGCATGGCCATGACGATTAGCTCGGACACGCCGTTGCCGAGGTAGATGTCCTCGATGCCGACGCCTTCGACCTGCTTCTGCTGGTAATACTGCATCACCGCCTTGCGCGCGCTGAACAGGCCTTTGGAGTCGCTGTAGCCTTGAGCGGTGGGCAGGTTGCGGATGACGTCCTGAAGGATCTCTTCCGGTGCCTCGAAACCGAACGGCGCCGGGTTGCCGATGTTCAGCTTGAGGATGCGATGGCCTTCCTCTTCCAGACGCTTGGCGTGCTTGAGCACCGGCCCACGAATGTCGTAGCAGACGTTGGCGAGCTTGTTCGATTTGCTGACCTGCATGTGAGAAATCCCGATCGATGGAGAACCCGCTGACGCACGCCGCAAAAGTATCGACTGAGCGAACCTTGGCAGCCTGTAATACGGGTGACAGACTGGGCTCGAATCATACGTGTCAGCCTGGGTGCGGCAAAGGTGCCGGCCCGGCTTTTTTCAGTGGTTGTGCGGTCGGTTGTGGGCGGAGCGGTCATCTCTGCAGCGCGCCGCGCCTAACTACCGTCTGGTTTTCGATGAGGAGGCATGCAGTCCGTGGACAAGCTCGATAAACCCCTGGATTCCTGGCGCGAGGAACTCTCGCAGGAACAGTTCCATGTCTGCCGCTTAGGCGGTACGGAACGCCCGTTCAGTGGCGAATATCACGACAGCAAGGTGCCTGGTGTCTATCACTGCGCCTGCTGCGGCGAGGCGCTGTTCGATTCCGATAGCAAGTACGACTCCGGCAGCGGCTGGCCGAGCTATTTCCAGCCAATCAGTGAGGGCGTGATTCGTGAGCTGGATGACTTCAGCCATGGTATGCATCGGATTGAGGTCAAGTGCGCCAAGTGCGACGCGCACCTGGGGCATGTCTTTCCCGATGGGCCGAGGCCGACGGGGATGCGCTACTGCATCAACTCCGTGTCGCTGAAGCTGGTGCCGCGCGAGTGAGGGCGCACGGGCCGCCTGATCTGACGGCCCGGCAGGTGGTCAACGGCGCTCGGGCTGGCTCTGGCGGTTTTGTTCGAGTGCCTGGCAGGCGTGCTGGATCATCTCTTCGGTGATCGGCACTTCGCGCCCCTGCGCATCGATGATAAAACCGCCCACCGGTAGCGGCTGCTGGCGGGGCGTGTTCGGTTTGGCAGTGTCGTGCAAGCTCATGGCCTGTCTCCTCATCGGTCTACTCTGCGCGCAGTCTAGAGGCGCTGGATGAACGCGCGGTGACAACGCCGGTACGGAAAACCGTCACGTCGGTCATCGCGTAGGGATACAAGCAGGCGGCGTGCCAGCCGTCTTCGTCGAGGAATGCATGTCGCGTTTTCATATAGGTCTGATCATCAACCCACTCGCTGGCCTGGGCGGCCCCGCTGCGCTCAAGGGTAGCGATGGCATGGCCGAGCAGGCACTGGCGCTGGGTGTCGAGCCGAAAGCGGCCGAGCGCACGCGTACAGCGCTACAGCCCTTGCAGGCGCTGCAGGAGCGTGTCGAGTTCATCAGTTATCCCGGCGCCATGGGCGGTGATCTGTTGGCGCAGATGGGTTTTTCCCATCGATTGCTGGGGGATGTGGCGCAAGGCGCTACCACGGCCGAGGATACGCGGCGTGCCGTCGTTCAACTGCAGGAGGCCGGTGTCGCACTGATTCTGTTCGCCGGCGGCGACGGCACGGCGCGCGATGTCTGCGCCGCCGTGCGAGAAGGGCAGCCAGTGCTGGGCATTCCGGCCGGCGTGAAGATCCAGTCCGGGGTCTACGCCATCAGCCCGCGCGCGGCGGGTGAACTGACCGCGCGCCTGGTCGAGGGTGGTCTGGTGCGTCTGGCCAGCGGTGAGGTGCGTGATATCGACGAGGCCGCTCTGCGCGACGGTCGCGTCACGGCGCGCTGGTATGGCGAGCTGTGCGTGCCGCAGGAGGGCGGTTACGTGCAGGCGGTCAAGCAGGGCGGCGTGGAGTCGGAAGAATTGGTGCTGGCGGATCTGGCGGCCTGGCTGGAAAGCGAGTGGGAACCGGGTACGCGCTACGTGTTCGGCCCAGGCTCGACCCTGCATGGCCTGGCGCAGAACCTGGGGCTGGACACCACGCTGCTGGGCGTCGATGTGATCGAAGAGGGGCAGGTGATCGCCCGCGATGTCGCCGAAGCCGAGTTGTTCGCATTGGTCGACGGGCATCCGAGTTACCTGCTGGTCACTGCCATCGGCGGCCAGGGTCATATCATCGGCCGTGGCAATCAGCAGATCAGCCCACGCGTGCTGCGCGCCGTCGGCCTGGAGCGCCTGCGGGTGGTCGCCACCAAGCGCAAGCTGGGGACGCTGGACGGGCGGCCGCTGCTGGTCGACAGCGGTGACGTGAGCCTGGATGATGCCTTCCCGGATGCGGTAAAGGTCTGGGCGGGCTACAAGGAAGAATTGCTTTATCCCCTAAGTCGATAGGAGGTCGCGATGCGGATCATCGTCGCTACGCTGCTGGGCCTGCTGGCATTTGCCGCGCAGGCCATCGAGGCGGACAAGCTGGTGCTGGATGCGCGCAAGCAGGTCGGGGTGACCCTGAGCTATGACCCCGTCTATCGCCGCCTGAGCTACCCCGGCGGCGACGTGCCGCAGACCACCGGTGTATGCACTGACGTGGTGATCCGCGCGCTGCGCCAGCAGGGCCTGGATCTGCAGGAGGCGGTGCATCGCGACATGCGCGCCCACTTCGCCCTTTACCCGAAGCACTGGGGGCTGAGCCGCCCGGACAGCAATATCGACCACCGTCGCGTGCTCAATCTGATGACCTGGTTCAAGCGCCAGGGCTGGTCGCAGCCTGTCAGTCGGGAGGTTTCGGCCTATCGCGCGGGTGATATCGTCACCTGGGATCTGGGGCGCGGTCTGACCCATATCGGTATCGTCAGTGATCGCCAGTCGCCCGCTGGCGTTCCGCTGATATTGCACAACATCGGGCGCGGTACGCAGGAGGAGGACATCCTCTTCGCTTATTCCATCACCGGACATTACCGCCCGCTTGCTCAGCAGATGGAGGCCGCGCGTGACTGATCCATTACCACCTGGGCTCGCGGCTGGCGAGCGCGTCGTGTTGTTCGACGGCGTCTGCAAGCTGTGCAATGGCTGGGCGAAGTTCCTGATTCGTCATGATGCGCAGCGTCAGTTCCGCCTGGCCTCGGTGCAGTCGCCGCAAGGGCAGGCATTGCTGGCCTGGTATGGCCTTCCGACCGATCATTTCGACACCATGGCGCTGATCGATGAGGCGGGCCTGCATGTGCGCTCCACCGCCTTGCTGCGTATCCTGGCCCGTTTGCCCCAGCCTTGGCGGGTGTTGGCCTGGCTGCGCCTGATACCGCGCCCGCTGCGTGATTGGTGTTATGACCGCATCGCGCTGAATCGCTATCGCTTGTTCGGTCGCCACGCGGTCTGCCTGTTGCCCACTGCCGATCACGCCGAGCGTTTTCTGCATGACTGATGCGCGCCTGCTGCGCATCGCCTGGCTCGCCCGCCTGGCGCTGGCGGCGGTGTTCATCTGGCATGGCCTGGTGCCGAAGATTCTCTGGCTGAGCCCGGATGAGGTGGCGATGATCGCGGCCCACGGCTTGCCGGATCATCCTCTGTTCGCGCCGCCATTGATCGCGGCCGTCGGTGGCGCCGCCGAAGTTCTCCTGGGTGTCGCGCTGCTGGCGATGTGGCGACAGCGTTGGCCGTTGCTGCTGGCCGGCGCAGTATTGCTGGCGCTGCTGCTTGATGTCGTGCTGCTGAGTCCCCATCTGTTGATCCAGGCGTTCAACCCGCTTTCGACCAACCTGGCTGCGCTGGCGCTCTGCGCGGTGGCCTGGTTGGCCGAGGCGCCCTCCGCAGCAGACTCCTGAGGCCTGTCATGGCATCGATGCTTTCTTCCCGCCAGCGCGGCGCCTTGCGCCTGTCCTGGCGTTTCATTGCCCCTTATCGTGGTCGCGTGCTGGGCGCGCTGCTGGCCTTGCTGTTCACGGCGGCGATCACCCTGTCCATGGGCCAGGGCATCAAGCTGCTGGTGGATCAGGGGCTGGCTACGCAATCCCCGGAGGCGTTGCAGCATTCGCTGGGGCTGTTCTTCGTGCTGGTACTGGCCCTGGCGTTCGGTACCTATTCGCGCTTCTACCTGGTGTCGTGGATTGGGGAGCGGGTGGTGGCCGATATCCGCCGCCACGTCTTCGATCATCTGATCGAATTGCACCCCGGCTTTTACGAGAACAATCGCAGCTCGGAGATCCAGTCGCGGCTCACGGCCGATACTACCTTGCTGCAATCGGTGATCGGCTCGTCGCTGTCGATGGCGCTGCGCAACCTGATTATGCTGATCGGCGGCAGCGTGCTGCTGGTGGTTACCAATGCCAAGCTCAGTGGCATCGTGCTGGCGGCGTTACCGTTGGTGGTGGCGCCGATCCTGCTGTTCGGGCGCCGCGTCCGTTCGCTCTCACGACAGAGCCAGGATCGCGTGGCCGACGTTGGCAGCTACGTGGGCGAGGCTCTGGCACAGATCAAGACCGTGCAGGCCTATAACCATCAGGACGAGGACAAGCGTCGCTTCGCCGATTCCGCCGAGGCGGCATTCGAGGTGGCGCGCAAGCGCATCGCCCAGCGTGCCTGGCTGGTTACCGTGGTCATCGTGCTGGTGCTGGGCGCCGTTGGCGTGATGCTCTGGGTGGGCGGCATGGATGTGATCGCCGGGCGCATTTCCGGCGGCGAACTGGCGGCCTTCGTGTTCTATGCACTGATCGTTGGTTCGTCCTTCGGAACCCTCAGCGAAGTAATCGGCGAACTGCAACGCGCGGCGGGGGCAGCCGAGCGCATCGGCGAATTACTCCGCGCGCGCAGTGACATCGTCGCGCCAGAGCAGCCGCAGGATCTGTCGAAGCCGGTGCAGGGCAGCCTGGCGTTGCAGCAGGTGCGCTTCGCCTATCCGTCGCGCCCGGACAGCAATGCCATCGATGGCATCGACTTGCAGGTGGCGGCTGGTGAAACCCTGGCGCTGGTCGGCCCTTCCGGGGCGGGCAAGTCGACCCTGTTCGATCTGCTGCTGCGCTTCTTCGATCCGCAGGCTGGGCGCATCCTCGTCGACGGTGTGCCCATCGACCAGCTCGATCCACGGGAGCTGCGCAGCTGCTTTGCGCTGGTCTCGCAGAACCCGGCGCTGTTCTTTGGCAGCGTCGAGGACAACATCCGCTATGGGCGTCTGGGTGCCACACAGGCAGAGGTCGAGGCAGCTGCGCGGGCGGCGCATGCGCATGAATTCATCCAGCGCCTGCCGCAGGGCTACCAGACTCATCTGGGCGACGCCGGGCTGGGGCTGTCGGGCGGGCAGCGTCAGCGCCTGGCGATTGCCCGGGCCTTGCTCGCCGATGCGCCAATCCTGCTGCTCGACGAAGCCACCAGCGCACTGGACGCCGAGAGTGAGCACCTGATCCAGCAGGCGCTGCCGGGGCTGATGGCCGGGCGCACGACGCTGGTGATTGCCCATCGTCTGGCCACGGTAAAGCAGGCTGATCGCATTGCCGTGATCGAGCAGGGGCGTCTGGCTGCCATTGGCAAGCATGCCGAACTGCTGACGCTGAGCCCTCTGTATGCGCGTCTGGCCGAGCTGCAATTCGGCCAGAATGGCTGATCAGTGCTGAGGGCGGATGGTCGCGGCGGCGCCCGCTGAAGCGATGATGATCGCTCCCACGGCGAGCCATTGGCCCCAGAGCAGCTTTTCCCCGAGAAATACCAGGCCGCAGAGTGCGGCGATGGCTGGCTCCAGGCTCATCAGTACGCTGAAGGTGCGTGCCGGCAGGCGGGTGAGGGCGACCATTTCCAGGCTGTAGGGCAGGGCCGAGGACAAGACCGCCACGCCGAGGGCGATGGGCAGCAGGTCGACGTTGAGCAGGCCGCTGCCCGCATGCCAGGCGCCAATCGGCAGTACCAGGATGGCCGCGACCCAGGTACCGAGTGCGACCGTATGGCGGCCATGCGCGGCGCCGGCCTTCTGACCGAAGATGATGTACAGCGACCAGCAGACGCCGGCCCCGAGTGCCAATGCCGCGCCCAGCGGATCGATGGCGCTCTGCGTGGCACCGGTTGGCAGCAGCAGCCACAGGCCGGCGATGGCCAGGATGACCCAGACGAAATCCAGCAGCCTGCGCGAAGAAAACAGCGCCAGCGCCAGCGGCCCGGTGAATTCCAGTGCCACCGCGATGCCCAGTGGGATGCTCTGCAGCGACATGTAGAACAGCAGGTTCATCCCGCCCAGGGACAGGCCATAGGCAACCAGCGCGTGACACTTGCGCAGGTCGAGGCGCGCACGCCAGGGCTGCATCACCAGTGACAGGATGATCGCGCCCAGCACCAGGCGTAGGGCTGTCGTGCCCTCGGCGCCCACCAGCGGAAAGAGGTGCTTTGCCAGCGACGCGCCACTCTGGATCGACATCATGGCCACCACCAGCAGGGCGATGGGGGCGAACAGGGTGGTGCGGGGCATGAGGCTGTCCTGATGCTGGTGGTTGAAAGAAAAAACCGGCCGCTGGGGGCCGGTTCTTCACAGCGCGCTAAGGCTTAGCGGTATTCGCAGAGGTAGGCGGTGTCGACGGCAACTTTCAGCTGGAACTTGCTGTTCGCCGGTACGGTGAACTGGCTGCCGGCTTCGAAAGTGTCCCAGGCGTCGCTACCCGGCAGCTTCACGGTCAGGGCGCCGGCTACCACATGCATCACTTCCAGCTGGCTGGTGCCGAATTCGTATTCGCCCGGCGCCATCACGCCGATGGTGGCAGGGCCTTCGGCCATGGCGAAGCCGATGGATTTGACGGTGCCGTCGAAGTATTCGTTGACCTTGAACATCTGCGATTCCTCGGAAAAGGGGCGAAAGGGGCCGCGAAGTCGACGGCAGCGCTGACGCACCGCTCGTCGCTGGGCTGGAAAAGGCCCGACAGTATGCCCAAGCGCTCTGGCGCCGTCATCACCCTTTGATGGGCAGCACCAGGGGTAGTAGACGCGCCGTGTTGCGGGCGTCCATCAGGGCGCGATGCTGCTGGCCCTGGAACTGCAAGCCGGCCAGTTGCAGTGCGCCATGCAGGCCGACGGGGCGGGCCAGTTGGCGCGCCCTGGCGAAGGCCTGCTTGAGGTTCAGGTGTGGCGTGTCACTGAGCAGGCTGCGCAGATCATGCTGTTGCCACTCGCGCAGCAACTGGCGGCGGTCGTAATCGCCCCAGCTGCTCCAGCCGACCAGGCGAGGGGCATGCTGGCCCAGCCAG
Source organism: Pseudomonas sp. FG29 (assembly GCF_057809355.1). Lineage (NCBI taxonomy): Bacteria > Pseudomonadati > Pseudomonadota > Gammaproteobacteria > Pseudomonadales > Pseudomonadaceae > Pseudomonas > Pseudomonas sp. FG29. The sequence continues at coordinate 59,993 of NZ_JBMDJU010000022.1, forward strand.
CGCTCGAACTGCGCCCAGACCTGCGGTAGCGGCGCGGCGGAGTCGATGTCGTTCTGGGTGATATGGGTTAGCTCACGGCAAAAAACGGTCAGGCAGGGGCGGCGTTGTGGGCGAATGAAGCGCTGAAAGTGATCGCACTCATGGCCGTCGGTTGTTACCAGTGTGGCGCCGATCTCGATGATCTCCATCTCTTCCAGCGGCCAGCCACCCTCGTCGGTGGTGGCTTCCAGATCGATGACCAGCCAATGTCCCATGGGCGCTCCTTTGCGGTTCGGGCCGTGCGTCGCGGTACGGCAGTATGGAAAAGCTTTTCGCTGTCGGCAAACGGCGTGTAGGCTCTGGCGCCTGTGTATCAGAGGAGGTGTGTATGGCGAAGGTTGCATTTCTCGGGCTGGGGGTAATGGGCTACCCGATGGCCGGCCACCTGGCGCGCAACGGTCATCAGGTAACGGTCTACAACCGCTCGCCGGCCAAGGCCGAGCAATGGTTGGGCGAGTACCAGGGCAGCAGCGCGCCGACACCGCGCGAGGCTGTGCAGGGCGCCGAGCTGGTGATGTGCTGCGTGGGCAATGATGACGACTTGCGCAGCGTGGTGCTGGGGGGCGACGGCGCGTATGCCGGTATGGCTGCGGGAGCGATCTTCGTCGACCACACTACGGCTTCCGCCGACGTGGCACGTGAGCTGGCGGATATCGCCAGCGAGCGTGGGCTGGGCTTTCTCGATGCGCCGGTATCCGGTGGGCAGGCCGGGGCGGTCAATGGCGTGCTGACCATCATGGTCGGTGGCGAGGCGCAGGTTTATGCCAAGGCCGAGCCGGTGATCCAGGCCTATGCGCGGATGATGCGCCTGATGGGGCCAGCCGGTAGCGGGCAGTTGACCAAGATGGTCAATCAGATCTGCATTGCTGGTCTGGTGCAGGGGTTGGCCGAGGCGCTCAACTTCGCCCAGTGTGCCGGGCTTGACGGTCAGGCCGTGGTCGAGGTGATCAGCAAGGGCGCGGCGCAGTCCTGGCAGATGGAAAATCGCTACAAGACCATGCTCGAGGGCGAGTTCGACTTTGGCTTTGCGGTCGACTGGATGCGCAAGGATTTGTCGATTCTGCTTGAAGAGTCGCGGCGCAACGGTGCGCAGTTGCCCGTGACGGCGCTGGTCGATCAGTTCTATGCCGACGTCCAGGGCATGGGTGGTGGGCGCTGGGATACGTCCAGCCTGATCGCGCGCCTGCAGCGCGATCGCTGACCCTACTGCCGGGCCTCGACAGGCGCTAATATCGCCGCCGTTCGTTTCGTCTGTCGAGGTGCTCTTCATGGATTGCCGTGCAGGTTGCGGTGCCTGCTGCATCGCTCCTTCCATCAGTTCGCCGATCCCCGGTATGCCAGCGGGCAAGCCGGCGGGGGTGCGCTGCATTCATTTGTCTGCCGAGCATCTCTGCGCCCTGTTCGGGCTGCCGGAGCGGCCTGCAGTGTGTTCGGGGTTTCGCGCTGACGAGGCCGTGTGTGGCGACAGTCGCGAGAGCGCCTTGCGCATGATTGGCTGGCTCGAGCAGGCGACGGCCTGAGCCCCCTGAACCTGATTCATTCGTGGCTGGTCTGAAGCGAAAAGCACTCTGGGAGTTGGCATGAAAAAGGTTCGTATCGCAGCCCTGGCTGTGTTGCTGGGCGTCACGAGTGTCCAGGCGGCCGAGCGGCCCTGGAAGCTCGAGCGGGAAGAAGAGGGCGTGCAGGTTTACCTGGCGGAGGTGCCGGGTTCCAAATACAAGGCCTATCGCGGCGTGGTGAAGATCAAGAGCGATATTTCTCGCCTGCTGGCCCTGCAGGAGGATGTCGCGCAGTCCTGCACCTGGATCTACAGCTGCCAGTCGCAACGCTTGCTGGAAAGTGATGGCGGGCACGGTTGGGTCTATACGCGCTTCGATATGCCTTGGCCGGTCAAGGCGCGTGATTCGATACTCGAGGTCACCACGCAGAAGGCGGCAGATGGCAGCGTGACGCGATTGCTGAAAGCGGCACCGGAACGTCTGCCAGAGGACAAGGATTTCGTCCGTGTGCGTCGCGTGGACGGGCAATGGAATTTGCGTCCGCTGGGTAACGGTGAGGTCGAGGTGATTTACGAAGTGCACACCGAGCCGGGCGGCAGCGTGCCTTCCTGGCTGGCCAACAGCTTCGTGGTGGATGCGCCCCTGCAGACGTTGAAGGCGCTGCGCAGCCAGGCGCAGGCGAACTGAGTTAAAAAGAAAAAGGCTGCCATTGGCAGCCTTTTTCGATCCAGCGTGGCGATCAGCCGCGATCGTCCGGCAGGTCGCGTTGCTCGTAGCCGGTGTACAGCTGGCGCGGACGGCCAATCTTGTACGGGCCGGAGAGCATTTCCTTCCAGTGCGAGATCCAGCCGACGGTGCGCGCCAGGGCGAAGATCACGGTGAACATCGAGGTCGGGATGCCGATGGCCTTGAGGATGATGCCCGAGTAGAAGTCCACGTTCGGGTAGAGGTTGCGCTCCTTGAAGTAAGGATCGTTGCGCGCGATCTCTTCCAGCTTCATCGCCAGTTCCAGTTGCGGGTCGTTGATGCCCAGCTCGGCCAGTACTTCGTCGCAGGTCTGCTTCATGACCTTGGCGCGCGGGTCGAAGTTCTTGTAGACGCGGTGGCCGAAGCCCATCAGCTTGAACGGATCGTCCTTGTCCTTGGCCTTGGCCACGAACTTGTCGATGTTTTCCACGCTGCCGATCTCGTCGAGCATGGTCAGCACCGCTTCGTTGGCGCCGCCGTGTGCCGGGCCCCAGAGGGCAGCGATACCGGCTGCGATACAGGCGAACGGGTTGGCGCCCGAGGAACCTGCCAGGCGCACGGTAGAGGTGGAGGCGTTCTGCTCGTGGTCGGCGTGGAGAATGAAGATCTTGTCCATCGCCTTGGCCAGTACCGGGCTGATCGCCTTGGTCTCGGCCGGGGTGTTGAACATCATGTGGAGGAAGTTTTCCGCGTAGTTCAGGTCGTTACGCGGGTACATCATGGGTTGGCCCATGGAGTACTTGTAAGCCATGGCGGCAATGGTCGGCATCTTGGCGATCAGACGCATGGCCGATACTTCGCGATGCTTCGGGTTCTTGATGTCCAGTGAGTCGTGATAGAAGGCGGACAGGGCGCCGACCACGCCACACATGATGGCCATCGGGTGGGCATCGCGACGAAAGCCGTTGAAGAAGGTCTTCAGCTGCTCGTGAACCATGGTGTGGTTCTTGATGGTGCTGACGAACTGGGCCTTTTCTTCCTTGCTCGGCAGTTCGCCGTTGAGCAGCAGGTAGCAGGTTTCCAGGTAGTCGGATTTTTCTGCAAGCTGTTCGATGGGGTAGCCGCGATGCAGCAGGATGCCCTTGTCACCGTCGATATAGGTGATCTTCGACTCGCAAGAGGCGGTCGACATGAAGCCGGGATCGAAGGTGAACCGACCCGTGGCGGTCAGGCCCCGCACATCGATTACATCGGGACCAACGGTGCCGGTCAGAACAGGCAGGTCTACGGGGGCAGCGCCCTCGATGATCAACTGCGCTTTTTTGTCAGCCATGTGTGGCCTCCTAGTTATGCTTGAAATCATCAGACAGCCCCCCACGCAGGGCCCGCACCACTATAGTGGGATAAATCCGAAAGTCAATTTGCGAAAACCCCTGTGGCAGAAGGGTTTGGGCGCTATTTTTAGCGAAAAAAGGGCGCTATTTACGCCATTTGTAACGGGGCTGCAATGCGCTTTTTGGGGGAGGCCTTTGCATTGTCATTAGTCTGCTAACTGTCTATACTCTGCGCCCGACCGCTGGGGCTTAATAGCCGTATAAAAGCGGTCGTCACTCCTTGGGTGATGGGTACCTGACCAGTGCACTTCCCAACAACTTTGCCCTGAAGTTTAGGGGCTCTCAGTGTGATAAAAAGCCGTGAATAGCCAACGACCTGTAAACCTAGACCTTAGGACTATCAAGCTCCCAATCACCGCTTACACGTCCATTCTTCACCGTATCTCCGGTGTCATCCTTTTTGTCGGTATCGCCTTTCTGCTGCTTGGCCTCGACAAATCGCTGACCTCCGAAGAGGGCTTCGCCCAGGTGAAAGAGTGCCTGACCAGCCCGCTGGCCAAGTTCGTGATCTGGGGTCTGTTGTCCGCTCTGCTGTACCACCTGGTGGCCGGTGTGCGCCATCTGATCATGGATGCCGGGGTAGGCGAGACGCTGGAAGGCGGCAAGCTGGGCTCTAAAATCGTCATCGCCGTTGCGGCGGTCGTGATCGTGCTGCTGGGGGTGTGGATATGGTAACTAATGTCACGAACTTCTCGCGTTCGGGCCTCTATGACTGGATGGCTCAACGCGTTTCCGCGGTCGTTCTCGCGGCTTACACGCTGTTTCTGCTGGGCTATGTAATCTGTAATCCGGGTATGGGCTACGCCGAATGGCACGGCCTGTTCTCGCACACTGCTATGCGTATCTTCAGTCTGCTGGCTCTGGTGGCGCTGAGCGCTCACGCCTGGGTCGGTATGTGGACCATCTCCACTGACTACCTGACGCCGATGGCGCTGGGCAAGTCGGCTACCGTTGTACGTTTCCTGTTCCAGGCCGCGTGTGGCATCGCCATGTTCGCGTATTTCGTCTGGGGCGTGCAGATTCTGTGGGGTTTCTGATTCATGGCTAGCATCCGTACTCTTTCTTATGACGCCATCATCGTTGGTGGTGGTGGTGCCGGCATGCGCGCTGCGCTGCAGCTGGCTCAAGGCGGTCACAAGACTGCCGTGGTCACCAAGGTGTTCCCGACTCGTTCGCACACTGTTTCCGCTCAGGGTGGCATCACCTGCGCCATCGCTTCGGCCGACCCGAACGATGATTGGCGCTGGCACATGTACGATACCGTCAAGGGTTCCGATTACATCGGTGACCAGGACGCTATCGAGTACATGTGTTCCGTTGGTCCGGAAGCCGTGTTCGAGCTCGAGCACATGGGCTTGCCATTCTCCCGTACCGAGCAGGGTCGCATCTATCAGCGTCCGTTCGGTGGTCAGTCCAAGGGTCCGGACAATCCGACCCAGGCCGCCCGTACCTGCGCTGCTGCCGACCGTACCGGTCACGCGCTGCTGCACACCCTGTACCAGGCCAACCTGAAAGCTGGCACCTCGTTCCTCAACGAGTGGTATGCGGTCGATCTGGTCAAGAACCAGGATGGCGCCATTGTCGGCATCATCGCCATCTGCATCGAAACTGGCGAAACCGTCTACATCCGTTCCAAGGCCGTGGTTCTGGCCACTGGCGGTGCCGGCCGTATCTACGCCTCCACCACCAACGCCCTGATCAACACCGGTGACGGCGTGGGCATGGCCCTGCGTGCCGGCGTGCCGGTTCAGGACATCGAGATGTGGCAGTTCCACCCGACCGGCATCGCCGGCGCTGGTGTGCTGGTCACCGAAGGCTGCCGTGGTGAGGGTGGTTACCTGATCAACGCCCATGGTGAGCGTTTCATGGAGCGCTACGCGCCGAACGCCAAAGATCTGGCCGGCCGCGATGTGGTTGCACGTTCCATGGTCAAGGAAGTCATCGCCGGCAACGGTGTTGGCCCGAACAAGGATCACGTGCTGCTCAAGCTCGATCACCTCGGTGAAGAAGTGCTGCACAGCCGCCTGCCGGGTATCTGCGAACTGTCGAAGACCTTCGCTCACGTCGATCCGGTCGTCGCGCCGATTCCGGTCATCCCGACCTGCCACTACATGATGGGCGGCGTTGCCACCAACATTCATGGCCAGGCCATCACTCAGGATGCCAACGGCAAGGACACCATCATCGAAGGTCTGTTCGCCGTAGGTGAAGTGGCTTGCGTATCGGTGCACGGTGCCAACCGCCTGGGCGGCAACTCGCTGCTCGACCTGGTGGTGTTCGGTCGCGCCGCTGGCCTGCACCTGGAAAAAGCGCTGAAAGAGGGCGTGGAAGTCCGTGGTGCCAGCGAAACCGACATCGAGCAGTCGCTCGCCCGTCTGGCTGGTGTCAACGAACGCAGCACCGGTGAAGAAGTGGCTCCGCTCAAGCGTGAGCTGCAGCAGTGCATGCAAAACTACTTCGGCGTGTTCCGCACTGGCGAGTACATGCAGAAGGGCATCCAACAACTGGCCGACCTGCGCGAGCGTATCGCCAAGGTGAAAATCTCCGACAAGAGCCAGGCGTTCAACACTGCGCGTATCGAGGCGCTGGAACTGCAAAACCTGCTCGAAGTCGCCGAAGCGACCGCTGTGGCTGCCGAGGCTCGCAAAGAGTCCCGCGGTGCGCACGCTCGCGAAGACTTCGAGGAGCGCGACGATCAGAACTGGCTGTGCCATTCGCTCTACTTCCCGGGCGAGAAGCGCGTAGCCAAGCGTGACGTGAACTTCGCGCCGAAGACCGTTCCGGCATTTGAACCCAAGGTTCGGACTTATTAAGGGTGACCGATATGTTGCAAGTCAGTGTTTATCGCTACAACCCGGAGAAGGACGCTGCGCCCTTCATGCAGGACTTCCAGGTTGATACCGGCGGCAAGGACGTCATGGTTCTCGACGTGCTGGCGCTGATCAAGGAGCAGGACGAGGGTTTCTCCTATCGTCGCTCCTGCCGTGAAGGCGTTTGCGGCTCCGACGGCATGAACATCAACGGCAAGAACGGCCTGGCCTGCATCACTCCGCTGTCCGCAGCGGGGCTGAAGGGCGGCAAGCTGGTGATTCGCCCGCTGCCGGGTCTGCCGGTGATTCGTGACCTCGTCGTCGATATGAGCATCTTCTACAAGCAGTACGAGAAGGTGCAGCCGTTCCTGCAGAACGATACCCCGGCTCCGGCCATCGAACGTCTGCAGAGCCCGGAAGATCGCGAGAAGCTCGATGGTCTGTACGAGTGCATCCTGTGCGCCTGCTGCTCGACCAGCTGCCCGTCGTTCTGGTGGAACCCGGACAAGTTCCTCGGTCCCGCTGCATTGCTGCAGGCCTACCGCTTCCTGGCCGACAGCCGTGACACCAAGACGGCCGACCGTCTGGCGTCGCTGGATGATCCGTTCAGCGTATTCCGCTGCCGCGGCATCATGAACTGCGTGAACGTGTGCCCCAAGGGTCTGAACCCGACCAAGGCCATCGGTCACGTACGCAACATGCTGCTGCAGAGCGGTACCTGATTCGCAAGTTGCTTTACCTGTAACATCTGCATTACCGGCTTCGGCCGGTAATGCAGCACAAGCCAGAGCCACAGCTCACAAAGCCGTGGCTCATATTTGAAAAATATGACGACCAGCAGGGGCATCCGGGCTGGTACCCGGGCTATCTGCGGGACCCGAAGTGGCTTTATCCGAGTCGCGACAATCAGGACTCTGGTAAGACCATGCGACGTCCACGCCGGTGGTGTCCCCTTACCGAGGGTGACCAAGCATGCAAGAAAGCGTGATGCAGCGCATGTGGGAAAGCGCCCACCTATCCGGTGGTAACGCTGCCTACGTGGAAGAGCTCTATGAGCTCTACCTGCACGATCCCAACGCTGTGCCAGAAGAGTGGCGCACATACTTCCAGAAGCTGCCGACCGATGGCAGCGGCACCACGGACGTATCGCACTCGACCATTCGCGATCATTTCGTCCTGCTCGCCAAGAACTCGCGCCGTGCTCAACCGGTTTCCGCCGGGGCGGTCAGCAGCGAGCACGAGAAGAAGCAGGTGGAAGTGCTGCGCCTGATCCAGGCCTATCGCATGCGTGGTCATCAGGCTGCCCAGCTCGATCCGCTGGGGCTGTGGGTTCGCACTGCACCTTCCGATCTGTCGATCAATCACTATGGTCTGACCGACGCCGATCTGGATACCACCTTCCGTACTGGCGAGCTGTATATCGGCAAAGAAGAAGCAACGCTACGCGAAATTCGCGATGCGCTGCAGCAGACATATTGTCGCACCATCGGCGCCGAGTTCACCCACATCGTCGATTCCGGTCAACGCAACTGGTTCGCCCAGCGCCTGGAAAGCGTGCGTGGTCGTCCGCAGTTTTCTGCCGAAGTGCAGGCGCACGTGCTCGAGCGCGTGACCGCTGCCGAAGGTCTGGAAAAGTACCTGGGCACCAAGTACCCGGGCACCAAGCGTTTCGGTCTGGAAGGCGGCGAGAGCCTGATTCCGATGCTGGACGAAATCATCCAGCGTTCCGGCTCCTACGGCACCAAGGAAATCGTCATCGGCATGGCCCACCGTGGCCGTCTGAACGTACTGGTCAACACCTTTGGCAAGAACCCGCGCGACCTGTTCGACGAGTTCGAAGGCAAGAAGACCGAAGGTCTGTCCTCCGGTGATGTGAAGTACCACCAGGGCTTCTCGTCCAACGTCATGACCGCCGGCGGCGAAGTGCATCTGGCGCTGGCGTTCAACCCTTCGCACCTGGAAATCGTTTCCCCGGTGGTCGAAGGTTCCGTGCGTGCCCGTCAGGATCGTCGCAGCGACGCCACTGGCGACAAGGTACTGCCGATTTCCATCCACGGTGACGCGGCGTTCGCCGGTCAGGGCGTGGTCATGGAAACCTTCCAGATGTCGCAGACCCGTGGTTACAAGACGGGTGGCACCATCCACATCGTGATCAACAACCAGGTTGGTTTCACCATCAGCAACCCGCTGGATGCGCGCTCCACCGAGTACGCCACCGACGTGGCCAAGATGATCCAGGCGCCGATCTTCCATGTGAATGGTGATGATCCGGAAGCCGTGCTGTTCGTGACCCAGCTGGCTGTCGATTACCGCATGCAGTACAAGCGTGACGTGGTCATTGACCTGGTTTGCTACCGTCGTCGTGGCCACAACGAGGCCGACGAGCCGAACGGCACCCAGCCGCTGATGTACCAGCAGATCGCCAAGCAGCGCACTACTCGTGAACTCTACGCTGACGCGCTGATCGCCGCCGGCGCGCTGAGCAGCGATGCTGTGCAAGCCAAGATCGACGACTACCGTACTGCCCTGGATAACGGTCAGCACGTGGTCAAGAGTCTGGTCAAGGAGCCGAACAAGGAGCTGTTCGTCGATTGGCGTCCTTACCTGGGCCATGCCTGGACCGCGCGTCACGACACTCGCTTCGATCTGAAGACCCTGCAGGAACTATCCGCCAAGCTGCTGGAAATTCCGGAAGGTTTCCTGGTGCAGCGCCAGGTGTCGAAGATCCTCGAAGATCGCCAGAAGATGGGCGCCGGTGGCCTGCCGATCAACTGGGGCTTCGCCGAGACCATGGCCTATGCCACGCTGCTGGTCGAAGGACACCCGATCCGTATGACCGGTCAGGACATTGGCCGCGGTACCTTCTCGCACCGTCATGCGGTGCTGCACAACCAGAAGGATGCCTCGACCTACGTTCCGCTGAAGAACCTGTACGACGGTCAGCCGAAGTTCGAACTGTACGACTCCTACCTCTCCGAGGAAGCGGTGCTGGCGTTCGAATACGGCTACGCCACTACCACGCCTAACGCGTTGGTGATCTGGGAAGCCCAGTTCGGCGACTTCGCCAACGGTGCCCAGGTGGTATTCGACCAGTTCATTTCCAGTGGCGAGACCAAGTGGGGCCGTCTGTGCGGTCTGACCGTTCTGCTGCCGCATGGCTATGAAGGGCAGGGCCCTGAGCACAGCTCGGCGCGTCTGGAGCGTTATCTGCAACTGTGCGCCGAGCACAACATGCAGGTGTGCGTGCCGACCACCCCGGCTCAGGTCTACCACATGCTGCGTCGTCAGGTGATTCGCCCGCTGCGCAAGCCGCTGGTGGTGCTCACGCCGAAGTCGCTGCTGCGTCACAAGTTGGCTATCTCGACCCTGGAAGAACTGGCCGAAGGCTCCTTCCAGACCGTGATCGGCGAGATCGATTCGCTGGATCCGAAAAAGGTCGAGCGCATGATCCTGTGCAGTGGCAAGGTCTACTACGACCTGCTGGAGAAGCGTCGTGCCGAAGGCCGCGAAGATACTGCCATCGTGCGTATCGAGCAGCTCTATCCGTTCCCGGAAGAGGATCTGACCGAAGCGCTGGCGCCGTACAAGAACCTCAAGCACGTGGTCTGGTGCCAGGAAGAGCCGATGAACCAGGGCGCTTGGTACTGCAGCCAGCACCACATGCGTCGTGTCACCTCCGCGCACAAGAAGACGCTGTTCCTCGAGTACGCCGGTCGTGACGCGTCTGCAGCCCCCGCTTGCGGTTACGCATCGATGCACGCCGAGCAGCAGGAAAAACTGCTGCAGGACGCCTTTACTGTTTAACGCCTTCATCCGGGAGGTGGCAGATGTCACCTCCCGGTTAAACCGAATTTAAGGAAACGCACACAATGGCTATCGAGATCAAAGCCCCAACCTTCCCGGAATCGGTTGCCGATGGCACCGTTGCCACCTGGCACAAGAAGCCGGGCGAAGCCGTCAAGCGTGACGAGCTGATCGTCGACATCGAAACCGACAAGGTCGTGATCGAAGTGCTGGCCGAGGCCGACGGCGTTCTGGCTGAAATCATCAAGAACGAAGGCGACACCGTTCTCTCCAACGAACTGCTCGGCAAGCTGACCGAAGGTGGCGCTGCCGCTGCTGCTCCGGCCGCCGCCCCGGCTGCTGCTGCCGCTCCGGCCCAAGCTGCTGCCCCGGCCGCTGCTGCTGGTGACGACGCCATCCTCTCGCCGGCCGCGCGCAAGCTCGCCGAAGAGAACGGCATCGATCCGAACAGCATCGCCGGCACCGGCAAAGGTGGTCGTGTGACCAAGGAAGACGTGGTCGCTGCCGTCGAAGCCAAGAAGAACGCGCCAGCCGCCGCTGCCAAGCCGGCCGCTGCTGCTGCCGCCGCTCCGGTCGTTGCCACTGGCGACCGCACCGAGAAGCGTGTGCCGATGACCCGCCTGCGCGCCAAGATCGCCGAGCGTCTGGTCGAGGCTCAGTCCTCCATGGCCATGCTGACCACCTTCAACGAAGTCGACATGACCGAAGTCATGGCCCTGCGTTCGAAGTACAAGGATCTGTTCGAGAAGTCCCACAACGGCGTGCGCCTGGGCTTCATGTCCTTCTTCGTCAAGGCCGCCACCGAAGCGCTGAAGCGTTTCCCGGCAGTCAACGCCTCGATCGACGGCAACGACATCGTTTACCACGGCTATGCCGACATCGGTGTTGCCGTGTCCAGCGACCGTGGTCTGGTGGTTCCGGTACTGCGCAACGCCGAGCTGATGAGCCTGGCCGAGATCGAAAACGGCATCGCCACCTTCGGCAAGAAAGCGCGTGACGGCAAGCTGTCCATCGAGGAAATGACCGGCGGTACCTTCACCATCACCAATGGTGGTACCTTCGGTTCGATGATGTCGACCCCGATCGTCAACCCGCCGCAAGCGGCCATTCTGGGCATGCACAACATCATCCAGCGCCCGATGGCGATCAACGGCCAAGTCGTGATCCGCCCGATGATGTACCTGGCGCTGTCTTACGATCACCGCCTGATCGATGGTAAGGAAGCCGTGACTTTCCTGGTGACCATCAAGAACCTGCTCGAAGATCCGGCTCGCCTGCTGCTGGACATCTAAAAATCAGCGGTGAGCTGCGAGTTCGGGGCGCTCAGCTCCGACTTGCAGCTTGCCGTTTGACGCTTAAGGATTAGGAGAAAGTTATGACCCAGAAATTCGACGTGGTAGTCATCGGTGCCGGCCCTGGCGGCTATGTTGCCGCCATCAAGGCCGCCCAACTCGGCCTCAAAACCGCCTGCATCGAGAAGTACCAGGGCAAGGACGGCAAGGTCGCACTCGGCGGTACCTGCTTGAACGTCGGTTGCATTCCGTCCAAGGCGCTGCTGGACAGCTCCTGGAAGTACCACGAAGCGAAAGAAGGCTTTGCCGTACACGGTATCGAAGCCAAGGGCGTGACCATCGACGTACCGGCGATGATCGGTCGCAAGGCCACCATCGTTAAGAACCTGACCGGCGGCATCGGCTCGCTGTTCAAGGCCAATGGTGTGACCCTGCTGGAAGGCCACGGCAAGCTGCTGGCTGGCAAGCAGGTCGAAGTCACCGGCACCGACGGAAAGACCGAAGTGGTTGAAGCCGCCCACGTGATCATCGCTTCCGGTTCCAAACCGGTCGAAATCCCGCCGGCCCCGGTCGATCAGGACGTGATCGTCGACTCCACCGGCGCCCTGGAATTCCAGAGCGTGCCGAAGAAGCTGGGCGTCATCGGCGCCGGCGTGATCGGTCTGGAGCTGGGTTCGGTCTGGGCTCGCCTGGGTTCCGAAGTCACCGTACTGGAAGCCATGGACAAGTTCCTTGCCGCTGCCGACGAGCAGATCGCCAAGGAAGCCCAGAAGACCCTGACCAAGCAGGGTCTGGATATCCGTCTGGGTGCTCGCGTTACCGGTACCGAAGTTAAGAAGAAGCAGGTTACCGTCACCTTCACTGACGCCAACGGCGAGCAGAAGATGGTGTTCGACAAGCTGATCGTGGCTGTCGGCCGTCGCCCGGTGACCACCGATCTGCTGGCTGCTGACAGTGGCGTCACCCTGGACGAGCGTGGCTATATCTACGTCAACGACCAGTGCGAAACCAGTGTTCCGGGCGTTTATGCCGTGGGTGATGTGGTGCGTGGCGCCATGCTCGCGCACAAAGCCTCGGAAGAGGGCGTGATGGTTGCCGAGCGTATCGCTGGCCACAAGGCCCAGATGAACTACGACCTGGTTCCGTCGGTGATCTACACCCACCCGGAAATCGCATGGGTCGGCAAGACCGAGCAGCAACTGAAGGCCGAAGGCGTTGCCGTCAACGTAGGTACCTTCCCGTTCGCTGCCAGCGGTCGCGCCATGGCTGCCAACGACACCGGTGGTCTGGTCAAGGTTATCGCGGATGCCAATACCGACCGCGTTCTGGGCGTTCACGTGATCGGCCCGAGCGCTGCCGAACTGGTTCAGCAAGGTGCGATCGGCATGGAATTCGGCACCAGCGCCGAAGACCTGGGCATGATGGTCTTCTCCCACCCGACGCTGTCTGAGGCGCTGCATGAAGCTGCCCTGGCCGTGAACGGTGGCGCGATCCACATCGCCAACCGCAAGAAGCGCTAAGCGTGGCAGTGGCCGACCTGTTCGGCCACTCGAGTTGTTGTAAGCCACTGGAGTAGACGGGGCGTCGCGTAATCGCCCCCTCACAGCGGTGGTGTTTGCAAGCAGAACCACGTCGGGATGCCCGCGTCGAGCTCGACTCGCGGCGGAACGCCCGGCGGACTGCTCAGGCAGTCACAGGTGGCGCGGTATCACAAGTACAGCGCCGAATGCGCAATACCTAAACGAAGACGGTAGACAAGCATGAATCTTCACGAGTATCAGGGTAAGCAGCTGTTCGCTGAATACGGCCTGCCCGTATCCAAGGGCTTCGCGGTAGACACCCCGGAAGAAGCCGCAGAAGCCTGCGAAAAAATCGGTGGCAGCGAGTGGGTTGTCAAGGCTCAGGTCCACGCTGGTGGCCGCGGCAAAGCCGGTGGCGTAAAGCTGGTCAAGAGCAAAGAAGACGCCAAGGCCTTCGCCGCCAACTGGCTGGGCAAGCGTCTGGTGACCTACCAGACTGACGCCAACGGTCAGCCGGTCAGCAAAATCCTGGTCGAATCCTGCACCGACATCGCCAAGGAACTGTACCTGGGCGCCGTCGTTGACCGCTCCAGCCGTCGCATCGTGTTCATGGCTTCCACCGAAGGTGGCGTGGACATCGAGAAAGTGGCTCACGAAACCCCTGAGAAGATCCTCAAGGCCACCGTTGATCCGCTGGTTGGCGCTCAGCCGTACCAGGGTCGCGAACTGGCTTTCCAACTGGGTCTGGAAGGCGATCAGATCAAGCAGTTCACCCACATCTTCGTTGGCCTGGCCAAGCTGTTCCAGGACTACGACCTGGCGCTGCTGGAAGTGAACCCGCTGGTGATCAAGGCCGACGGCAACCTGCACTGCCTGGACGCCAAGATCAACATCGACTCCAACGCTATGTACCGTCAGCCCAAGCTGCGCGCCATGCACGACCCGTCCCAGGACGATGCTCGTGAAGCCCATGCGCAGAAGTGGGAGCTGAACTACGTTGCGCTGGAAGGCAACATCGGCTGCATGGTCAACGGCGCTGGCCTGGCCATGGGCACCATGGACATCGTCAACCTGCACGGCGGCAAGCCGGCCAACTTCCTCGACGTTGGCGGCGGTGCGACCAAAGAGCGTGTGACCGAAGCGTTCAAGATCATCCTGTCCGACAGCAACGTCGCTGCCGTTCTGGTGAACATCTTCGGCGGCATCGTTCGTTGCGACATGATTGCCGAAGGCATCATCGGCGCCGTGAAAGAAGTCGGCGTGAAAATCCCGGTCGTCGTCCGTCTGGAAGGCAACAACGCTGAGCTGGGCGCCAAGGTCCTGGCCGAAAGCGGTCTGAACATCATCGCGGCAACCAGCCTGACCGACGCTGCTCAGCAAGTCGTCAAAGCTGCGGAGGGCAAGTAATGAGCGTCCTGATCAATAAAGACACCAAGGTCATCTGCCAGGGTTTCACTGGCTCGCAAGGTACCTTCCACTCCGAACAAGCCATCGCCTACGGCACCAAGATGGTTGGCGGCGTGACCCCGGGCAAGGGCGGCACCACTCACCTGGGCCTGCCGGTGTTCAACACCGTGAAAGAAGCCGTTGAAGCCACTGGCGCCGACGCTTCGGTCATCTACGTTCCGGCTCCGTTCTGCAAGGACTCGATCCTGGAAGCAGCCAACGGCGGCATCAAGCTGATCGTCTGCATCACCGAAGGCATTCCGACCATCGACATGCTGGAAGCCAAGGTCAAGTGCGACGAGCTGGGCGTACGCCTGATCGGCCCGAACTGCCCGGGCGTGATCACTCCCGGCGAGTGCAAGATCGGCATCATGCCGGGTCACATCCACCTGCCAGGCAAAGTCGGCATCGTGTCCCGTTCGGGCACCCTGACCTATGAAGCCGTGAAGCAGACCACCGACGCCGGCTTCGGCCAGTCCACCTGCGTGGGCATCGGCGGTGACCCCATCCCGGGCTCCAACTTCATCGATATCCTGAAGCTGTTCCAGGAAGACCCGAAAACCGAAGCCATCGTCATGATCGGTGAAATCGGTGGTTCGGCCGAGGAAGAAGCGGCTGCCTTCATCAAGGCCAACGTCACCAAGCCTGTAGTGTCCTACATCGCTGGTGTGACCGCTCCGCCCGGCAAGCGCATGGGCCACGCTGGCGCCATCATCTCCGGCGGCAAAGGCACTGCAGACGAGAAATTCGCTGCCCTGCAAGACGCCGGTGTGAAAACCGTGCGTTCCCTGGCTGACATCGGCAAGGCTCTGGCCGAGCTGACCGGTTGGGAAGCCAAGAACGCCTAAGCGTTCTTAGCGGATCGAGAAAGGCCACCTTCGGGTGGCCTTTTTCTTTGGGGCATTTTTTAGCTGCGGACATGGCCATTCGGCACTCTGCCTGCGACATCCACGCCAGGGTCGAACGTGCCGAGGGTAGGGGAGGCATCGTTGTCGCAGCGGTGAAACGATCAGGCATGCGACAGTCATTTGCGCTGGTTCGACAGCTTTACCCTCTGCCAAGCGGAGGCTGGGCGGTTTTGGTTAACATTGTCGGCTTATCGCGTCCGTGGCGTCACAAGCGCTGGCGATGCGTGCAGTGGCTCGGGCCAAACGCTCGAGCGACGTTTCCCCGATCCCTGAAGGAAACCCTCGCGATTTCTTGATTTTCTGCCTGTGGTACTCCCCTCTATGACTCGTTTGCAAGGCTCGGATCTCCTGGCCCTAGGCTTCATGACATTTGCGCTGTTTCTTGGCGCTGGCAATATCATCTTCCCGCCCAGCGCCGGTTTGGCCGCAGGGTCGAATCTTCTGCCGGCGGCGCTCGGTTTCCTCCTTACGGGCGTGGGCTTGCCCTTGTTGACCGTGGTGGCGCTGGCTCGCGTTGGCGGCGGCATGGACAGCCTGACCGCTCCGCTCGGCAAGGTGGCCGGCACGGCGCTGGCGGTGGCTGTCTACCTCGCCATTGGCCCGTTGTTCGCCACGCCGCGAACGGCGGTGGTCTCGTTCGAAATGGGCATCGCGCCCTTCAGTGGCAACGAACCACTGCCGCTGATGCTCTACACCATCGCCTATTTCTCCGTGGTGTTGTTCCTGTCGCTGAATCCTGGGCGCCTGGTCGACCGCATCGGCAAGTTCATTACGCCGGTTCTGCTGGCCGCACTGCTGGTGTTGGGTAGCGCGGCGCTGTTCGCCCCGGCGGGTGGCCTGGGTGAAGTGCAGGAGAGCTATCGTGAGGCGCCGCTGGTGCAAGGGTTCCTGCAGGGTTACCTGACCATGGACACGCTCGGTGCGCTGGTGTTCGGTATCGTCATTGCCAGTGCCATTCGTGATCGAGGCGTCAGCGAAGCCGGGCTGGTAACGCGCTATTCGGTGATCGCAGGCGTCATCGCCGCCACGGGGCTGTCGCTGGTGTATCTGACGCTGTTCTACCTGGGCGCGACCAGTCAGGGCA
This sequence comes from Pseudomonas sp. FG29, assembly GCF_057809355.1. NCBI lineage: Bacteria > Pseudomonadati > Pseudomonadota > Gammaproteobacteria > Pseudomonadales > Pseudomonadaceae > Pseudomonas > Pseudomonas sp. FG29. The sequence goes on from NZ_JBMDJU010000022.1 coordinate 76,476, forward strand.
TCGCAGGGGATGCGCAAAATGGCGTGCAAGTGTTGACCACCTACGTGCAGCACACCTTCGGCACGCTCGGCAGTCTGCTGCTGGCGGTGGTCATCACCCTCGCATGCCTGACCACTGCCGTTGGCCTGCTGACGGCGTGTGGCGAGTTCTTCAGCAAGCTGCTGCCGGTTTCCTATCGCGTGGTGGTGATCACATTCGGCGTATTCAGCCTGGTCGTTGCCAACCAGGGGCTGACTCAACTGATCAGCTTCTCCGTTCCCGTATTGGTCGGCCTGTACCCGCTGGCCATCGTGCTGGTCGCTCTGAGCCTGGCCAGTGGTCTGTGGCGCTCGCAGTCACTGGTCTTCGTGCCGGTGATGGTGGTGACCCTGATTTTCGGCGTGGCCGATGGTCTGGCAGCATCGGCTTTCGGTGACTGGGTGCCGGCATGGTTCGGGCAACTGCCCATGGCCGACAAGAGCCTTGGCTGGCTGGTGCCGGTGTTGATCACGCTGGCTGTGGTCTTCCTGCTCGACCGTATCGTCGGTACCCGACAAGCCAAGACTGCCTGAGCCGGTTGAGCTCACGAGGCTCCTGCTAGGTTTTGCAAACGCCGCTATTTCGCGGCGTTTTACTTTGCCTTTTATCGAACCGGGACGTTGATGCTCTGGCTATAATTCGCGGCAGTCTTACAAGGAGTTGGCATGCCCATCAGCGACACTCACCTGCTTCATGTTCTCGCCGCGCTCTGGTTCGTCCTGTGCTGGGGCGGCTACACCCGTTATGCCTCGTGGAAGGGCCGCACTACGCCGTGTCTGGCCAGTGTTCTGCATCTGTATCGCGAAGACTGGATGCGCCGCATGCTGCTGCGCGAGAACCGCATCGCCGATGCCAACGTGATCGGCAACCTCGAGCGCAACGCCTCGTTCTTCGCCTCCAGCACGCTGATCATCCTGGCCGGTATTCTCACCGTGCTTGGCGCTTCCGACCGCGCGCTGTCACTGCTGGCCGACATTCCGTTCGTGCAGCCGGCCAGCCGGGGTCTTTCCGAGATCAAGCTGCTGTGCCTGGGCGTGATCTTCGTCTACGCCTTCTTCACCTTCAGCTGGTGCATGCGCCAATACAATTTCGCCGCGGTGCTGGTGGGCTCCGCGCCCATGGTCGGTGAGCGTCACGTCACCGAGCAGGAGCGCCGCGCTTTCGCCGAGCGGGCCGCGCGGGTGATTTCGATGGCGGCCAACCAGTTCAACTTCGGCCTGCGCGCCTACTATTTCGGTATGGCGACCCTGGCATGGTTCATCAACCCCTGGTTCTTCATGCTGGTCACTGCCGGTGTGGTGCTGGTGCTGTATCGCCGCGAATTCCACTCAGATGTTCTGGAAGTGATGGTCTACACCCCCACGCCGGCTGCCGAGGCGGCCAAGGAGAAAAGTGAATGAGCTTACCGTTCTGGTGCATCTTCATCAGCGCCCTGTTGATCTTCATCGCCAAGGCTCCGGTGGCCAAGGCGATGGCCGAGGAGGGTAGCGGTCGCTACGACAATCATCATCCGCGTGCCCAGCAGGCGCGTCTGACTGGTTTCGGTGCGCGTGCGCTGGCCGCGCATCTGAACAGCTTCGAGGCTTTCCCGCTATTCGCCGTCGGTGTGCTGATGGCCCATGTCACCCAGACCTATGGCGTTCTGGTCGATGTGCTGGCGGTCACCTTCGTCGTCAGTCGGGTGCTGTATCTGCTGTTCTACTGGTGGGATCTGCACTGGCAGCGCAGCCTGGTGTGGATCGTCGGTCTGGCCTGCAGCCTGTTGCTGATGCTGACCCCGGCACTGAAATGAAAAAGGCCCGCATGATGCGGGCCTTGTTCATTCGGGCAGGTTTATTTGCCGTCAACCGCATCCTTGGCTTCATCACCGGCGTCCTTGATGGCGTCGGCGGCGTCGCTGGCTGCGTCCTCAATCTTCTCGCCCGTGGTGGGCTCGTTGCCCAGGGCCTGGTTGGTTTTCTGCTCGATGGCTTCGCCGGTGTCTTTGGCGGCGTCACCCAGGTTCTCCATCGCTTCGGAGACTGACTCTTTGGCCGACTCCATCTTGTCTTCCGGAGTTTTCTCGCAAGCAGCGAGACCCAGGGCAGTGGCAAGCAGCAGGGCATAAGTCAGAGGTTTATTCACGGTAGCACTCCATGTCTGAGAGTTATGGGCGCAGGGCTGAGCCCGTACGCAGTGCTTGGAGCCGCACGAGAGTGATGAAGTTCCCGATTCGCTTACGCGAATGCCGACAACGGGCGTAGGCGCTATCATGCTTGGCCCTTGCGCAGCACTGACGACAACAAGGAACTCGTGGATGGATGCACTGCTGATAATCGGTGGCCTGCTGTTGATACTTACCGGCCTCGTCTGGCTGGTGATGCGGGCTTTTTCCACCAGCCTCCTGTGGGGGTGGGGCAGCCTGATCCCGCCGATCACGCTGTTCTATGTACTGCGCCATTGGGCCAAGGCGCGCAGTGCCCTGATGCTGGTCGGGCTGGGGATCATTCCGCTGGTCGTTGGCCTGACGCTGCTGGCCAACAAGGACGCCGAACGCCTGGCTGCGATCCTGCGTCTGGATTGGCTCAAGGCCGAGGAAAAAGCGCCAGCCGAACTGGCCATCGAATTGCGCGGTGAGCTCAATGGTGAGCCCTTCCAGCCCCAGCAGGGCGAGTTGATCGACGGTGTGCTCAGCTTGCGCGAGGGCAGTGATTTCTTCGCCCTGCGCGAGATCAACATTCGTCTGGCCAAGCTGTCGGGTGACCAGGTTCGGGTCGATGTGCTGCCACAAGATAGTGGCGATCTGCCCGAAATCGAGCTGAGCTGGTTGCTGCCCGAGCAGGATCTCCCCGAGGCCAGGCGCCTGAATCATGGCTACACCCTGCATCTGGACTTGCGCCCCGAGGCCCCCAATCGCCTGATCGGCGATTTTCACCTGGTGTTGCCGCCACGCTTCAAGACCAGCCTGAGTGGGCGTGTGGAGCTGTACCGCGATGGTCTGCGCTACCGTGATGGCCGTGTCGATCGCAGTTACGACTCCACCGACACCATTGCTCATGTGCTTCACGACTACCTGCAACGGCGCTTCGCAACTGCACAGGTCGATTCCTTGAAGCTGCCGGTGTTTCGCTTTACCGGTGAGCCCCTGGATCTGCAGGTCGAGGCGCGAATCGATCAGCGTCTCGAGCATTTACCCGTGCGGCTGATCAAGCATGCGGGGCAGGGCTGGGGCGTGGAGGGTGATCACTATGCACCGTTGGCCGTGGCCAGCCCCGCGCCCAAGGTGAGCAGCGCGAGCACCGAGGAGCTCCCCGTCAATCGCCCTCTGGATCGGCGCCAGCGCTTCAGTCTAGCGCGCCTGCAGCGCAATCCCGAGCAGTACCGCAACCTGCTCATGCGCCTGAGTCGAACCACTGGCGGCACGGTGGAAGGGCGTTTCGCCGGTCTCGATGCCGACGGCAGCGTGCGCCTCAATCAGCAGCTCGGCAGTGGCGGTGGCCAGGCCAGCTTCAGCTTCAAACCCGAAGAGATCGCCAGCCTGCAATTGCTGGAGCCTTGAAATCCATCGGGCTGGCCCCATCTGTAGGTCATCCGCCGCCGTAGCGGTTCCTGTCCTACAGATGGAGTTAGAACGACGATGAGTGTGGAAACTCAAAAAGAGACCCTGGGCTTCCAGACCGAGGTGAAGCAACTGCTTCACCTGATGATCCATTCCCTGTACTCGAACAAGGAAATCTTCCTGCGCGAGTTGATCTCCAACGCTTCCGACGCCGCCGACAAGCTGCGTTTCGAAGCGCTGGCCAAGCCCGAGCTGCTTGAAGGCGGCGCCGAGCTGAAGATTCGCCTGTCCTTCGACAAGGACGCCAAGACCGTCACCCTCGAAGACAACGGCATCGGCATGAGCCGTGATGAAGTCATCGCGCACCTGGGCACCATCGCCAAGTCCGGCACCGCCGATTTCCTGAAGAACCTGTCCGGCGACCAGAAGAAGGATTCACACCTGATCGGCCAGTTCGGTGTGGGCTTCTATTCGGCCTTCATCGTCGCTGACACGGTCGAGGTATTCACCCGTCGCGCCGGTCTGTCCGCTGCCGAGGGCGTGCACTGGTCGTCCAAGGGCGAGGGTGAGTTCGACATCGCCACCATCGACAAGGCCGAACGCGGCACTCGTATCGTTCTGCACCTGAAAGCCGGCGAAGAAGAGTTCGCCGATGGCTGGCGTCTGCGCAACATCGTCAAGAAGTACTCCGACCATATCGCCCTGCCCATCGAGCTGCCGAAGGAGCACCACGGCGAGGAGAAGGACAAGCCGGCCGAGCCCGAGTGGGAAACCGTCAACCGTGCCAGCGCCCTGTGGACGCGCGCGCGCAGTGACGTGAAGGACGAGGAATATCAGGAGTTCTACAAGCATATCGGCCACGACTTCGAGAACCCGCTGACCTGGAGCCATAACAAGGTCGAAGGCAAGCTGGAGTACACCTCGCTGCTCTACGTGCCGGGCCGTGCGCCGTTCGATCTGTACCACCGCGAAGCACCCAAGGGCCTCAAGCTCTATGTGCAGCGTGTGTTCATCATGGATCAGGCCGACGAATTCCTGCCGCTGTACCTGCGCTTCATCAAGGGTGTGGTCGATTCCAACGACCTGTCGCTGAACGTATCCCGTGAAATCCTGCAGAAAGATCCTGTGATCGACTCGATGAAGTCGGCGCTGACCAAACGTGTGCTGGACATGCTGGAGAAGCTGGCCAAGGACAAGCCGGACGAATACAAAACCTTCTGGAAAGCTTTCGGCCAGGTGCTCAAGGAAGGCCCGGCAGAGGACTTCGCCAACAAGGAGAAGATCGCGGGGCTCCTGCGCTTCGCCTCCACTGCTGGCGAAGGCGACGAGCAGAGCGTGTCGCTGGCCGACTACCTGGGCCGCGTCAAGGAAGGCCAGGACAAGATCTACTACCTCACTGGCGAAAGCTACGCGCAGGTCAAGAACAGTCCGCACCTGGAAGTCTTCCGCAAGAAGGGCATCGAGGTGCTGCTGCTCACCGATCGTATCGACGAGTGGCTGATGAGCTACCTGACCGAATTCGATGGCAAGCAGTTCGTCGATGTCGCTCGTGGCGACCTTGATCTGGGCAAGCTCGACTCGGAAGAGGACAAGAAGGCCCAGGAAGAAGTCGCCAAAGCCAAGGAAGGGCTGGTCGAGCGTCTCAAGGGCGCGCTGGGTGAGCAGGTCGCCGAGGTGCGCGTCTCGCATCGTCTGACCGATTCGCCGGCGATCCTGGCCATTGGCGAGCAGGATCTCGGCCTGCAAATGCGGCAGATCCTCGAAGCCAGCGGGCAGAAGGTGCCGGACGCCAAGCCCATCTTCGAGTTCAACCCGAGCCACCCGCTGATCGAGCGCCTGGATGCCGAAGCCGATGAAGATCGCTTCGCCGACCTGTCGCACATCCTCTTCGATCAGGCCGCTCTGGCCGCAGGTGACAGCTTGAAGGATCCGGCGGCCTACGTGCAGCGCCTGAACAAGCTGCTGGTGGAATTGTCCGCCTGACCGGCTAAGCTCATGAAAAGCCCGCTTCGGCGGGCTTTTCTATGGGCGCCATCGCATAGGTTCAATTGACAAGCGCCCCTGCGTCGTTTGTGATGCTGGCATTTGGCTAGGTACTAGCCTGTCTACCGGGGTTGTATGTCGATTTTCGAACTGATGTTCATCATGGGGGGCGATCCCAGCGTCCTCGTACTCAGCAGCTATGACCCCGTTCTGGTGCTGCTGTCGCTCGTCATCGCCGTCTTCACCGCCGGGATGGCCTTGCAACTGGCCGGTGAAGCCCGTGACAGCAGTCACCCGCTGGCACGCCAGATCACCATTCTGACCGGCTCGCTGGCGCTGGGCGGTGGTATCTGGGCCATGCATTTCCTCGGCATGCTGGCGTTCGAACTCTGTGCCACGGTGCGCTTCGATCTGGGCATCACGCTGCTTTCGATGCTGCCAAGCCTGGCTGCGTCCTGGGTGGCGCTTAGCCTATTGGCACGGCGGAATCTGAGCCTGCTGCAGTTGTGCACGGGCGGCGTACTGGTCGGCGCCGGCATCGGCGCGATGCACTATTGCGGCATGGAGGCCATGCAGATGGCGCCCTTGCTGCGTTATGACCCCTGGATGTTCGCCCTGTCCATCGTCGTGGCGGTGGCTTTGGCAATCCTTGCGCTGTGGGTGCGATTCGGCCTGGAAGGCCGCTTGCCGGCGCTCTGGGCGCTGTTGATCAGTGCCCTGGTAATGGGGCTGGCGATCAGTGGTATGCATTACACCGGTATGGCGGCTGCACGTTTCGTTGGTACGCCGGAAAGCAATGCGCCGATTGCCATCGTCGACAGCGGCTATGTCGCCGGTGCCATCAGCCTGTTGACCGTCGCGCTCACGGTTTTCGTCGTGGCGGTCAACACTTTGCTGCGCTACCGCCGTCTCAGTCGGCAGCTCAAGGTCAGCGAACAACACCTGCGTTCGATCTTCGATACGGCGCTGGATGCCATCGTCACCGTGGATTATCAGGGCGTCGTACGTTCGGCCAACCGTGCGGTCACGCGTTTGTTCGGCTGGGAGCCGGATTCGCTGGTGGGCATGCACATGAGCGCGCTGATACCTCAGCGTCTTGTCGCTGAGGTCGATGGACTGCTCAGCGACTATCTACGTACCGGACAACTGTCCATGGCCAATGGTGAGCAGGAACTGATCTGTGTCACCCGCGATGGAGAAGAGAAGCCGGTGCGGATCAGCGTCGGCATCACCCATGCCGGTATTCGCCCGCTGTTCGTCGTCTTCGTTGCCGATATCAGCGAGCGGCAGAGCATGGAGAAGGCGCTGCGCGAGAGCGAGCAGCAATATCGCTCGCTGATCTCGAACATTCCTGGCGTTTCCTTCCGCTGTCTGCTCGACCGCGACTGGACCATGCTGTTCATCAGCGATGCGGTGCAGACGCTGACCGGCTGGAGCGCCGATGACTTCATCAGCAGGCGTTGCTCGATCGCCGAGTTGTATCACCCTGACGACTATCAACCGGTGGCCGAGGAGGTGGTCGCGGCGATCGAGCAGGGGCGCAACTACACGGTCGAGTACCGGCTGTTTGATCGTGACGGTCGTGAGCACTGGATCTGGGAGAGTGGCAGTGCCGTATGCGGTGAGGACGGCATCCCCAAGTGGATCGACGGCGTCTTGCTCGATCAGACCGAGACCAAGCGCCGCAATGCCGAGTATGAAGGCAAGGTCACCGCGATCAGCAAGGCCATGGCGCTGATCGAGTTCGATCTGGACGGCAACATTCTGGATATCAACGAAAACGCGCTGCAATTGCTTGGTTATGAGCGTGACGAGGTGATCGGGCATCACCATGCCATGTTCTGCGATCCGGCGCTGGTCGCCAGTGATGCCTACCGGCAGGGCTGGGAGGATCTGCGTGCCGGTCAGTTCCGTGCCGGCGAATATTGCCGCATTGGCAAGGATGGTCGCGAGGTCTGGATTCAGGCGAGCTACAACCCGATTCTCGACACCGACGGCAAGCCTTTCAAGGTGGTCAAGCTGGCTACCGACCTGACTCCCAGGCGACTGATGGAGCAGGAGCTGCGAACCGCGCGTGATCGCGCCGAGGCGGCGGCGGCGGCGCGTAGCAGCTTCCTGGCTAACATGAGCCACGAAATTCGCACGCCGATGAACGCCATCATCGGCTTCACCGAGCTGCTGCTGGATACGCCGCTGTCCAGCGAGCAGCGTCGCCATCTCGGTACCGTGCAGCATTCGTCGCGCTCGCTGCTGGGCTTGCTCAATGACATCCTCGATACGGCCAAGCTCGACCGCGGGGCTATCGAACTGGAGCAGATCGACTTTTCCCTGCGTGAGTTGTGTGAGCAAGTTTGCGCCAGTCAGCGGTTAACCGCGGAGAACAAGGGGTTGAGCCTGCATCTGGAGTATCCGGCGGAGGTCGACGAGTACTTCTGCGGCGATCCACTGCGCCTGCAGCAGGTGCTGACCAACCTGCTCGGCAATGCCGTCAAGTTCACCCAACAGGGCGAGGTGCGCGTACGCGTTTCCGGCAAGGCCGGCGCGATGCGCCTGGCCGTGCTCGACACGGGCATCGGTATTGCAGCCGAGCGCCTGGAGAAGATTTTCGAGCCGTTCGCTCAGGCTGATGCATCCATGAGCCGCCGTTTTGGCGGGACAGGGCTTGGAACCACCATCTCACGCCAGTTGGTGGAGCTGATGGGCGGGCATTTGCGTGTGGAAAGCACCCTCGGTGTGGGCAGTTGTTTCAGCGTCGAGGTGCCGCTGCGACTCGGCAAGCGCCTTGCTCCCCAGCAAACGCATACGTTGCCGAGCCTTGGCCAACTGAACATTCTCGCTGCTGACGATGTGCCGCAGAATCTGGAGCTGTTGCAGATCAACCTGCAGCGCCTGGGGCATCGTGTTCGCGGGGTCGCGGATGGTGAACTGGCGCTTGCTGCGTTTGCCGAAGAGCCCTTCGACCTGATCCTGATGGACGTGCAGATGCCCGGTATCGACGGTCTGGAGGCGTCACGCCGGATTCGTGCGCGGGAGGCGGCGGAAGGCCGTGATCCGATCCCCATCATCGCCCTGACTGCCAGTGTGCTCGACCATGATCGCCAGGCGGCGTTGGATGCCGGCATGAATGCCTTCGCGTCCAAGCCTCTGGATCTCAATGCGCTGCTCTGGGAAATCGCGCGTCTGCGTGGCCTTACGGACATGCCAGGTGCCCTGGCCAGTGTGGTACGTAGCGAAGGATTGTTCGACTGGATACGCGGCAGCCGCCTCTGGGGCGGGCCGCTGCGCATGGCCGAAGCGATCGCTGCGTTCATCGACGAGCAGTCTGGTTTAGTCGCACGCTTGAGCATGCTGGTCAGCGCCCGTGACTGGGAGGCCGGGCGCGCCCAGGCGCACCGTCTGCATGGCGCCGCAGGCAACCTGGCGCTGACTGGCTTGACTGACCTGGGCCGGGCGCTTGAGCAGGCCTTCGAGGCTCAGGATGAAGTACGGCTGCGGGAACTGCTGGGAAGTCTCGAACACGCGTTGCAGGCGGTGGCCGAGGTCGTGCCTCAGGTGCCGGAGAAGGACGCCAGCAACCGCCCCCAGGACGTACAGGCGCTACGCGAGGCGTGCCTTAAGTTACGCGCGGCGCTGCAACGCGGCGGCCTCGATGACGAGGCCATGGCCGTGCTCGATGACGGGCTGGCGGATGCCGGAACATTGGCGCTGATTCGCCAGGCGCTGGATGATTTTGATTTCGATCAGGCGCTCGATGCGCTGGATCAGCTATTGCAGCAGTTGCAGGAAGAGGAAACCGCCCCATCATGACTCAAACCCACGACACGCGGCCCTTGCTGTTGCTGGTCGATGACGAACCGACCAACCTTCAGGTGTTGCGTCATATCCTGCAAGACGACTATCGCCTGCTGTTCGCCAAGGAGGGCGTGCGCGCTCTGGAAATGGTCGAGCGGGAAACGCCGGATCTGATTTTGCTGGACGTGATGATGCCAGGCATGACCGGTTATGAAGTGTGCCAGGCGCTCAAGGCCAATGCGGTGCTGGCCTCGATCCCGGTGATCTTCGTTACCGCGCTGGGCGATGTGGACGACGAGGCGCGTGGTTTCGAAGTCGGCGCGGTGGACTACATCACCAAGCCCGTCAGCCCCCCCATCGTGCGTGCACGGGTGCGCACGCACCTATCGCTGGTGCGCCTCGACGAGCTGAAACAGACGCGCCTGGAGATCGTCCAGCGCCTCGGCATGGCGGCCGAGTACAAGGATAACGAGACCGGCCTGCACGTGATCCGCATGAGCCATTTTTCCAAGGTGCTGGCGCTGGCTGCCGGCTTCAGCGAGAGCGCGGCCGAGGAGTTGCTCAACGCTGCGCCGATGCACGACGTAGGCAAGATCGGCATTCCCGATGCGGTGCTGCGCAAACCCGGCAAGCTCGACGATGAGGAATGGCAGGTGATGCGCCAGCATGTCGAGATCGGCGCGCGCATCATCGGTGAGCACAGCAGCGGGCTGCTGCATACCGCCCAGCGCATTGCCCTGTCGCACCATGAGAAATGGGACGGCAGTGGTTATCCCAATGGCCTCGCCGGCGAAGAGATCCCACTGGAGGGGCGCATCGTCGCCATTGCCGATGTGTTCGATGCATTAACCAGCGTGCGCCCCTACAAACAGGCCTGGCCGGTGGACGAGGCCGTCGCCTTCCTGCGCGAGCAGAGTGGTCGGCACTTCGACCCGCGCCTGGTCGAGCTGTTCATCGAATGCCTGCCGCAAATCCTGCAGATCAAGGAACGTTGGGCCGAAAAGGGTGCCTGATCATTTTGTCCAGAGCCGCTCATCCATGGCGCGTGCGCTATGCCAGAGCAGCTCACTCATTCACCCCTGAGGAAGCTAACCCATGCAGAAGAAAACCCTGGCGCCGCTCCTGTGCGCAACGCTCGGTGGCCTGGCCGAGGCGGCGGTGGTGGCCAAACCCGTGCCTTACGAAATCGACGGTGAAGCCTTCGAGGGCGTGCTGGTCTATGACGATTCGGTCAGCACCCCACGCCCTGGGCTATTGGCCGTACCCAACTGGATGGGCGTGAACGAGGACACGGTGAAGAAGGCGGCGCGCGCTGCCGGTGACAAGTACGTGGTGTTTCTCGCCGATATGTACGGCAAGTCCATTCGCCCGAGCAATGCCGACGAAGCCAGGGCGGCCGCGACGACGGTGCGTAGCGACCGGGCACTGATGCGCAAGCGCGCCCAGGTAGCGGTCGAAGTGCTCAAGGCACAGAGCAGCGAGGTGGCGCTGGATGTCAGCAAACTGGGCGCCATCGGATTCTGTTTCGGTGGTGGCACCGTGCTGGAGCTGGCCCGTTCGGGGGCGCCACTGAAGGGCTTCGTTTCCTTCCATGGCAATCTGGACACTCCCAATCCGGCCGATGCCCAAAACATCAAGGCGCCGGTGTTGGTGCTGCACGGCGCAGATGATCCGGCCGTGCCGCAGGCGCAGGTCGACGGCTTCATCGCCGAGATGAAGGCAGCCAAGACCGACTGGCAACTGGTCAGTTATGGCGGTGCGGTGCACTCGTTCACCAACCCCAAGGCCAACGTGCCGGGCTCTAATCAGTACCATCCGATGGTCGCGGCGCGCGCTTTCAAGGCGATGAACGACCTGTTCGACGAGGTGTTTGCCGAGCAGTGACGGCCGCTTCGATGCTGCGTTGAAGGCAAGGTTGCGCTCCCTAGGGCAGCTTTTTCAGGTTCTTCATACCGGGCTGGCAAGTTTGTGTGTTGGCTTGTGTTGGTGTTCTGGACGCCGCTTTGGATGTCTTCAGATATTCCGGGTTTCGCCCCCTCGGGCGACTCACTTTTCTTTGAAATGCGC
>NZ_JBMDJU010000023.1:0-73170 GCF_057809355.1 Pseudomonas sp. FG29
CCGGAGCGGTGCCGGAGTGAGGGAAGTCGAGCGAAGCGAGACCCGGATGGCGGGGGTGCGCTTTCTTTTGCTTACTTTTCTTTGCGCTGGGCGGCAATCCGATTTCAAAGAAAAGTGAGTCGCCCGAGGGGGCGAAACCCGGAATCACTGAACACACAGCAGCGGCGTCCAGAACACCCAACAAGCCACCACCCAACACACAAACTTGCCAATCCGGTATCAAGACCAACGCCACGAAAACGCAAAAAACCCGATGCCGAGACCTAGCATCGGGTTTTCAAGAAAGCCTGCTGGTGCTCAAACCATCAAGAACGGCATTACACAGCAGCAATCATGGCTGGCCATCAGCACTCGATGATGTTCACCGCCAGGCCACCGCGCGCGGTTTCCTTGTACTTGGTCAGCATGTCGGCACCGGTCTCGCGCATGGTCTTGATCACCTTGTCCAGGCTCACGTAGTGCGCGCCGTCGCCGTACAGCGCCATGCGCGCGGCGTTGATGGCCTTCACCGAGGCGATGGCGTTGCGTTCGATGCAGGGAATCTGCACCAGGCCGCCAACCGGGTCGCAGGTAAGACCCAGGTGGTGCTCCATGCCGATCTCGGCGGCGTTCTCGACCTGCTCCGGGGTGCCGCCCAGTACCGCGCACAGCGCGCCGGCAGCCATCGAACAGGCCACGCCCACCTCACCCTGGCAGCCCACCTCGGCGCCGCTGATCGAGGCGTTTTCCTTATACAGGATGCCGATGGCACCGGCGGTCAGCAGGAAGTCGATGATGCCGCGCTCGTTGGCGCCAGAGATGGCATTGGCGTAGTAGTGCAGCACCGCCGGGACGATGCCGGCAGCGCCGTTGGTCGGTGCGGTGACCACGCGGCCGCCTGCAGCGTTCTCCTCGTTCACTGCCAGGGCCCAGAGGTTGACCCAGTCGAGCATGCGCAGCGGGTCTTCGATGTAGCTGCGCTGGAAACCGCCCAGCTTGCGCGCCAGGATCGCGGCGCGGCGGCGCACCTTGAAACCACCGGCGAGGATGCCCTCGGTGCGGCAGCCGCGCTCCACGCAGGCCTGCATCACCTTCCAGATATTCAGCAGGCCGGCGTCGGTTTCTTCGTCAGTGCGCCAGTGGCGCTCGTTGCGGCGCATCACCTCGGCGATGCCGATACCGTGCTCGCGGGTCAGCTTGAGCAGGTCGGCGCCGCTGCGGAAGGGCAGCGGCAGGGAGGTGGCGTCCGGGGCGATGATCTTTTGCTTGCTGCCATCGGCCAGCACCGCCTCGCTGACCACGAAGCCGCCGCCGACCGAGTAGTAGGTGGCCTCATGCAACTGGATGCCGGCGGCATCGAAGGCTGCGAAGCGCAGGCCGTTGGCGTGCAGCGGCAGGGCTTTGCGGAACATCTTCAGGTCGGCTTTCTCGTCGAAGGGAACGGCATGTTTGCCGGCCAGGACGATGCGCTTGTCGCGGCGGATGGCCTCGATGTACTCGGGCACCTGATCAACGTTGACGGTATCCGGCTCATGGCCGCTGAGGCCGAGCAGCACCGCCTTGTCGCTGCCATGGCCTTTGCCGGTGGCGCCCAGCGAGCCATACAGCTCGGCAACTACGCGGGTCACCTTGGGCATGTGCTCGTGGTTTTCCAGGGCGTGGGTGAACAGCGCGGCGGCGCGCATCGGGCCGACGGTATGGGAGCTGGACGGGCCGATACCCACTTTGAACAGGTCGAAAACGCTGATAGCCATGGCGGAGTTCTTCTGGTCGATTGATTGAACACGCGCCCGGTTACGCGCGTGTGGATGCCCTATCTAAGAACGGCCCTATCATTATGTATACTGATTTATTTTTAACGTATTCGTTAGCGTCGCTTAACTATTGAGATTGCGTCATGGACATCATCCGCCTGCGAACCCTGCGCGAACTGGCCCGCTGCCGCACCATGGCGGCGGCTGCCGAGTCGCTGCACCTGACGCCCTCGGCGGTGTCGCAGCAGGTCGCCCAGCTCGAACGCGAAGTCGACGTGGCATTGATCGAGCGACGCGGGCGTGGCGTGGTGCTGACCCCGGCCGGCGAGCGCCTGGTGGCGCATGCCGAGCGCATCCTCACGGTGCTGGACGAAGCGCGTTCGGAGCTGGCGCTGTTGCGTGGCGAGATCGCGGGTGAGCTGCGGGTGGCGGCGTTCCCCTCGATTGCCGTGGCGGTGATCGCGGAAACCGTGCGCGCGCTACGCAGTGCTTACCCTCGATTGAATGTGGTGGTGCTGGATCTGGAACCGCAGGAAAGCCTCAGTGCCCTGGGCTCCTGGCAGATCGACGTGGCGGTGATCGACGACCTGGCCGTGACTCTGGACGAGAACCGCGAGCACTATGCGCTGCTGCCCCTGACCCAGGACTTGCTGCACGTGCTGCTGCCCATCGACCATGCCCTGGCCAGGCGTGACAGTTTGACCGTCGCCGATCTGCGAGACGAAGCCTGGGCGCTGGATTCCAGCGGCAGCTCGTTCGGAGAATTCATCACCAATCTGTGCCGTCGCTCCGGCTATGCACCGCGTATCAATGCCCACTGCGCCGGCTTCGAGATGGTCGCGGCGATGGTCGCTTCAGGCAACTCCATCTCCATCGTCTCCGGCCTGCGCCTGGTGCGCCCGCTGCCCGGCGTCATCGCCGTACCGCTGCTGCCGGACATCCAGCGCGGCGTGTTCCTCGCCTACCGCAAGGGCGAGCGCGATCATCCGGCGGTCAACGTCTTCCTCGACGAGGCGGTATATACGGCAGACAGAGTGCTGGGTTAGCGCCATCCTGCTCTGTGGGAGCGGCTTTAGCCGCGATGCTCTTGGCTTTGCGATGCTGCCCACGCACATCGTGAGCATCATCCATCTATCCGACTTTTACTCGGCGGGCGCGAGAGGCTCTTGAGCCGCTTCAGCCTCCAGCTTCGCCCTGTCAGCTTTGCTGATGTACTTGGGTTTGTTGCTTTTGGGCGCAAGCTTGGCATTGGCCTTCTTGGCATGGGCTTCGAGCAGTTGCTTGATCTTTTTGCGGCGATTCATGGGGGTATGCCTGCGTTGTCCCGCGTCGATGATATCCACGCGCAGGCCGTAGGATGGGTAGAGCAAGGCTACTTGCTGAGCCCTGTCGGAGTGGCTGGGCGGCATTTCGCTTCTGTCGCGAGGCATTTTGCGGGGTTAGCTGCACCTCGCCAACCGCTTTGTGGTGGATAAGCTTCGCGTTATCCGCCCTACACGCTGCTACTGGCAGAACTGCTACTCCGCTGCACAAAACGAAGCTGTTCTGCCGTGCATGATGCCGGTAGCCAGCAATACGCCTGGCCCGCAGCTATGGAAACTGCTGAATGCCACCCCTCGCGACTCATTTGTGGTGGGCTTGCCGTCGGCGAAATTGACCCGGCTGTAGCTTTTGCAAACGGGCAGCATCAAAGGCAGCGGGGCTATTGCCCACAGCACGGCGCCACACCATTCGTACTCGGAACTCAGCGTTAAAGTGCCATTTACCGGATGCTCGCTCTGGCTCCAGAAATGCTGGGTGCCGTCGAGGCGGTAACCATCGGTCGCGGGTTTCGTTTGGCTTTTTGGCATGTGGGTCTGCAGACCGACACAGCCACCGAGGCTGAGTAACGCTACGAGAGCAGGGATGAAACTCCTGAAATGGGGGCTGTGCCGTTCTGGTCTGCTAAGCATGGTCTGTTCCAGAGTCCTTTCCTGAATAGTCTCTTTCGTTCTCCTCCCCAGGCTGGAGAGGAAAGCAAAAGCCAAAAGCTTCGCGGATAAATCCGCTCCTGCAGAGTGCGGCAGGTCAGCTCCAAACCGCCCCCACAGGCGTATGCGCTGGGTAATGCGTCGCCACCTGCGCCTGCAGCAGCTCACCACAGGCCAGAGCGTCGGTCAGGGCGTGGTGTGCAGAATACAGCGGCAGGCCATAGCGCAGGCGGCTGTCGGCCAGGCGGATGGAGATGCGCTTGCGGCCGCGCAGGCGATCCCACCAACTGACGCTGCGTTTGGGGTGTACCCGTGCTTCCAGCTCCATGGTGTCGATGATCGGGAAGAGCAGGCCTTCGCCCAGGTGCTGGCGCAGCGCCTGGTCGAGGAAGTTGCGCTCGATGTTGCGGTAGTGCGCCACCACCACCTTGCCGGCCAGGGCTTCGAGCAGTTCATCCAGTACATGGGCCAGGCGCGGGGCATGGCGGATGTCGGAGTGGGTGATGTGGTGGAAGGTGACCGATTCGGCGCTTAGCTCGCGGGTGGGTTTGACCACCCAGTAACGCGCCTCGGCGCAACGGATGCGTTGCAGATCCATTGGCACCAGGCCGAGGCTGACGATGGCGTGCTGGTGCGGGTCGAGGCCGGTGGTCTCCACGTCCAGCGCTACCAGCGGTACGTCGGCCAGTGGCGTATCGGCGGCGATGCAGCCGGCGGCGTAATAGGCACGCAAACGCTCGTCCTGGCTGCTGGCGGCAAGCTCGGCGAAACGTTGCGGCCAGTCCTGGTTCTGGTACGCCGTCATTGTGGACGCGGCAGTGGCTGGGCCGGGTAACGGAAGCGCAGGAATTTCTGCGCATTGCTCACCACCTGGAAGGCTTCCTTGAGGTGGTGGCGTTCGCTGGAGCTGAATTTTTCCGGCTCGACGTAATTGTCGGGCGGGTTGCCGGCTTCTACTTCGCGTGCCTGGTGGCGGATGCGCACCAGGCTGAGGAACTCGTAGGCGTAGCGCAGATGGTCCAGCGCCTCCTGAGGCAGCAGCTTGGTGGCGGCGATGGCGTCGAGACGCTCCAGCGAGTTCTGCGCCTTGGAGCCACAGGCCAGGGCATGCACGCGGATCAGGTCGGTCAGCGGCGCGGTGCCACGGCCCTTGAGGTTGATGATGTTCTTCTGGCGGCCATCGGTTTCCATCACGAAGGTACGGAAGAAGCCCAGCGGTGGCGTGCGGTTGAGCGCGTTGCGCGCCAGCGCGGCGAGGAAGGCCGGCGTGGCGCTGGCCTTTTCCGCCAGCATTTCCTTGAGGTTCTCCACCAGCGCAGTCTTGCCGTAGACCCCGTCGAGGTCGAAGAAAATGCTGCTGTTGAGCAGGGTTTCCGGGTTGGGTCGCTCGATCCACTCGCTGAAGTACTGCCGCCACACCTTCAGCGGCTGGCGCCATTTCGGGTTGCTGGCCATGATCCCACCCTTGCAATAGGCGTAGCCGCAGGCGGACAGGCCGTTGCTGACGAACTGGGCCATTTCGGCGAAGTAGGGGTCATGCAGCTCCGGGTTGAAGCTGTCGTCGAGCACCAGGGCGTTGTCCTGGTCGGTGAGCAGCAACTGTTCGTCACGTGCCATCGAGCCGGCGATCATGAAGCAGTAGGGCACCGGCGGCGGCCCGAGCTTTTCCTCGGCGAGAATCAGCAGCCGGCGGGTGAAGGCGCGGCCGATGCTGCTCATGGCGCGGCTGACCATGTGTGCGCTGGCGTCGTCGGCGACCATGCGCACGAAGGTGGCGTGCAGATCCGGCAGCAGGCTCTTGAGGCCTTCCACCGACGTCTTGTTGAAGATGCTGTTGACCAGATAGAGGCTGCTGCGCGACTCGTAGCGAATCACGTCGGCCAGCGAGATCATGCCCACCGGGCGGCGGCGCTGCAGCACGGGCAGGTGGTGGATGTTGTTGCGCAGCATGCACAGCATGGCCTCGAACACCGATTCGTCGGCCTGCACGGTGACCGGTCCTGGGGTCATCACCTGGCTCACCGGCGTGTCGCCGGGCAGCCCTTCGGCCAGCACGCGGGTGCGCAGGTCGCGGTCGGTGAGAATACCGGCCATCACCTGATTCTGCTGATCGGCCACCTGCACCTGCGCGGGGTTGGGCCAGCGCCGGGCGGGATTGACGATGATCACCGAGGACACGCTCTGCTCGCTCATCACCTTGGCCACCTGCTGCACGGGCATGTCCAGCGGCACGCTGACCGGCGAGCGGCTGATCAGTTTGCGCACCTTGATCTTCATCAGCTCGCTGGCCTTGCCGTGGCTGTCTTCCAGGGCCGACTTGAGGCGCGATTGACCTTCGGCCTCGACGAAATCGGCGAAACTGTCGAACTGGTCGCAGAGCTGCTGAAACAGCGGCCCAGGGATGAAGTAGATCAGGCTATCTTCCAGTGCGCGGGCGCCCAGACGCACCTTGTTGCCGCGCAGCAGGCCGGCCTGACCGAAGATATCGCCTTCGGTCAGACGGTTGTGCAGTTCCCCGCCACGCCGATGGGTTTCCACCGCGCCACTGCGTACATAGTGCAGCTCGTGAATCGGCGCGCCAGCGGCAAGAATCTCGCTGCCGGCCTTGAAATAGCCCACCTGTACCTGACGGGCGATCTCATCGAGGGTCTGCTCGGGCAGGTTGTCGAAAGGGGCGAAGCGATTCAGGTGATCGCGGATTTCGATCAGCTCGATCTGCATCTGGAACCTCGCTGGCAGGCTGGCACTAGAGGATACGGGCATAACAATCGGATGTCGTCCCAGCGTGTCGCGATGAGGACAATGGCTGTCATAACAGACTAAACAAGGAGGGTGTATGCAGCATTGGGGATTCTGGTGGGGCGTGGGCGCGCTGTTATTGCTCGGCGGCGCGACGGTCTTCTACTACAACCGCCTGGTGTTCAATCGTCATCGTGTGGCCGAAGCCGCCAGCGGCATCGATGTGCAGCTCAAGCGCCGCTCCAGCCTGATTCCGGCTCTGGTGGAGTGCGTACGCCAGTACATGACTTACGAACAGAGCACACTCGAGGCGCTGGTGCAGGAGCGTATGCGCGCCGTGCAACTGGCCGACTCGCCGCTGGGCGAGCGCGCGCCGGTCGAAGCGCAACTGGGTAGCCAGTTGCGCCAGTTGTTCGCCCTGGTCGAGGCCTATCCCGAACTCAAGACCGACGAGCAGTTTCGCGGGTTGCAGACAAACATCAGCGAGGTCGAGAACCACATACAGATGGCGCGGCGTTACTACAATGGGGCGGTGCGTGAGTTGAACGTACTGGTCGAGTCGGTGCCGAGCAACCTGGTTGCACGTCTGTTCGCCTTCACTCAGGCCGACTACTTCGCGCTGGATGATCCGCGTGACGGCCAATCGCCGAAGATGGAGTTTTGAGCATGCAAGGATGGTTGCGCGGCCTGTTGCTGATTGCCTGCCTGTTGCCCGCACTGGTCTCGGCGCAGGAGGCCATCGAGGATTTCGCCGTGAGCCTGCAGGTCGAGGCCGACGGTAATTTACTGGTGACTGAGCGCATTACCGTGCGCGCCGAGGGTCGGGACATTCGACGCGGCATCTACCGCGATTTGCCGGTTGGCTATGCATTGCCGATGGGGCTGGAGCAAAGCAGCCCGATCAGCCTGCTGGGCGTGACCCGCGATGGCCGGCCCGAGTCGGTTCGTCGTGAGCGTAACGGCGCCTGGATACGTTTCTATCTCGGTTCTCCGGACGTACTGCTGGAGCCAGGGCGTCATCGCTACGAGCTGCGCTATCGGGTCGAGCGTGCCTTGCTGCATCACGCCGAGACGGACGAGCTGTACTGGAACGTCACCGGCAACGGCTGGGTGTTCCCCATCCGCCAGGCTTCGGTCGAAGTACGCCTGCCGTCAGGTGCGCGGATCGGTCAATGGGCCGCTTACACCGGCGCCCAAGGCGACCAGGGCAAGGATTTCCAGAGACTCGAACAGCGCGATGATGTCCTCCGTCTAGCTACGACCGCTGTGCTGCCGGCCTATCACGGCCTGACCGTGGCGGTGGACTGGCAGGCTGGACTGGTGCCACGGCCTGGCATGCTGGAGAACGCCAGCCGCGCGCTGCTGGACAATCTCGGCGTGGGCATCGGTGCCGTCTTGCTGATCGGCCTGTTGCTGTTCTACCTGCGCGCCTGGAACCGTGTCGGCCGCGACCCGGAGAAGGGCGTGATCATCCCGCTGTTCGAGGCGCCGCAGGGCATGAGCGCGTTGCAGGCCGGCTACCTCTGGCATCGCGGCCTGCGCGGGGCTTTCGGCGAGGCACAGGCCTTCAGCGTATGGCTCACCGACATGGCCATCCGCAAGCACCTGCACATCGAGGACAAAGCGCACGGCGGTGGCTTCAGCTTGGCCCGCGACCAGGGCGCCGGTAGCGAGATGAGCGAGCTTGACCGCGACCTGCGCAAACGCCTGTTCCCGGCCAACAAGGACGGTGTCGCACTGACCATTGGCACCCAGTACGAGCCGCGTCTGGCGGACGCGGTGGCTGGGCTGAGCAGTCAATTGGGCGAGCAGGGCAAGGCCTGGTTCGCCAATAATCGTGGCATCTGGGCCTGGGGGCTGGTGTGGGCCGCACTGGCCTGTGTCGCCATCGTGCTCCTGAGCGGGCAGGGTGGCGATGATTGGGCCGCCGGGCTGGCCGGTCTGGTGTTCAGCCTGGGCTTTGGCGTGCCGACTTTGATCGTGTTCAGCATGGCGCGCCACCAACCCAGCTTCGGTAAGCAGATGGGGTTGTACCTGGTGGTGTTTATGTTCGGCTGGCCTGTACCGGTGGGGCTGATGATGATGGCTGCGGCGTTGTCGGTTCCGGCGCTGTTGCTCGTCGTCGCTTATGTGGTGCTGGTGGTGGTGTTCTATTACCTGTTGCCAGCGCCGACCCTGGAAGGGCGGCGCCTGCTCGACGCGCTGGAAGGCTATCGCAATTATCTGCAACTGGCCGAGCGCGATGCCCTGGCGCTGGCCGGCGACGCCCCGGCGATGAGCATTGCCCTGTACGAGCGCCACTTGCCCTTCGCCATGGCCCTGGGCGTGGAGGACAAGTGGAGCGCGCGCTTCAGCGAAGCCCTGGCCAACGGCCTGATCGACCCGGCGCAGCGCGACTATCAACCGAGCTGGTATCACAGCCGCAGCAGCTACAGCTCGCCGCAGGCGCTGAGCGGTGCGCTGGCTGCTGGTCTTGCCAGCGCCACGGCTTTGGCCTCTTCGCCGCCATCGAGCAGTTCTTCGGACGGTGGCGGCTCGTCCGGTGGTGGTTCCTCGGGCGGAGGCGGTGGTGGCGGCGGAGGTGGGGGTTGGTAACGATCCCCTGACGAATGTCGTGGATGTGCGGCGTTCGCTTTTTCTGTCGCGCCGACCGGAGTAGGGTGCCGCCTCGATTCGCCCGGCCGGCGATTGTGAGTGCCAAGGAGAGGGTCATGTCAGGAAGACTGCGAATTCTGCTGTTGCTGTGCTGTTTCTGCGTCTGCGGTGCGCAGGCCGAAGAGGCCATTCAGAGCTATGACGTGCGTCTGCAGGTCGAGCCCAGTGGCGAGGTGCTGGTGACCGAGCGCATCGCCGTCATCGCCGAAGGGCAGCAGATATCGCGCGGTATCTATCGCGACATCCCCACGCGCTACAGCCTGGGCAAGGGGCTGCTGCGCAGCACGCCGTTGACGCTGATCTCGGCCACGCGTGACGGGCAGCCGGAAAGCGTCACCCAGCAGGCGCTGGAGCACGGCGTGCGTCTGCGGCTGGGGCGTGCCGATGTACGGCTGCAGCCCGGCCCCTATGTCTACGAACTGACCTACCGCATGGATGCGCAGCTGCAGTTTCACGCCCGTGTCGATGAGCTCTACTGGAACATCACCGGCAACGACTGGCGGCTACCGATTCGCCAGGCCAGCGTCGAGGTGTTGCTGCCGGAGGGCGCGCAGATCGAGGCCGCTCATGCCTATACCGGCTACCGCGGTTCGCGAGAAGGGGCTTATAAGGTGGTCGAGCAGAAGGGCCATCGCCTGCGTCTGGTGACCACGCGCGAGCTGAAGGTGGGTGAAGGCTTCACCGTCGCTACCGCCTGGCCGGCCGGGTTGGTGAGCCGGCCGAGCTGGTGGCAGAACCTGCTGCGACTGGTCATCGACAACCTGCGCGACATCCTCTCGCTACTGGTGTGCGTCGGCCTGGTCGGGTTCTATCTCTATCTGTGGTGGACGATCGGCAGAGGCCCACGCAAAGGGCTGGTGATTCCATTGTTCGAGTTGCCCAGAGGTATCAGCCCGGCCATGGCCGGCTACGTCTGGCATCGCGGCCCGGCGGGCGATCCGCGTGGGGTGCGGGCGCTGAGCATCATGCTTACCGACCTGGCCATTCGCGGCTGGCTGCGTTTGCAGCGCAACGCCGAAGGCCTGCTGCTGACCCGAGCAGAGGCGCCAGGGGATGCCATTCGTGAAGACGAGCGGCGGGTGCTCAACGCGCTCATTGCCAGCGAGGATGGCTCGCTGACCCTGAGCAACCGCTATGAACCGCGCCTGACTACGGCGCTGGATGGCTTGCTGCGGAGTTTCGAGGTCATCGAGCACAACAACTTCAACCGCCACACCGGTGAATGGCTGATCGGTGTGTGCTTCGCCTTCGTTTCCAGCTTCATCTCGCTGGTGACCACGCCTGCGGATTCCGCTGCGACGAGCAATGCATTCTGGTTGATGGTGGTGGGCGTCGCGTTGGGCACGTGGGGGGTGTCGTTGGCCGGATCGGGCGTATTGCTCGTGCTCCTCATGCTGGTTCTGGCGATCTGTGCCGCGAGTCAGGTGGGCGGCCCGGCCGTGCTGCTGTGCCTGATTCTCTTCTTCATCGTGATGGTAGCGCGCACACTCCTGCGCGCGCCCAGCATTGCCGGGCGGCGTCTGCTCGACGAACTGGAAGGCTATCGCGAGTACCTCAGCCTGGCCGAAAAAGATGTGCTGGATAAAGCCGGCCAGGCACCGGTCATGAGCATCGCGCACTACGAGCGGCACCTGCCCTACGCGATGGCGCTGGGCGTCGAACGGCAGTGGACCGAGCGCTTCACCCACGAGTTGCGCAAGGGCACCCTGGCGCCGGTGGAGGTGGACTATCAGCCGCAGGCCTTCACGCAGATGATGGCTTCAGGCGCGGCGCACAGCCTGGCCTGGAATCTGGATCGGCTGCTGATGAGCTCGTCGACGCCGCCGCAGGCGCCGCGCTCCTCCGATGACTTTTCCCCTTCTGGTGGCGGTGGTTCCGGCTCCAGTTCGTCCGCATCCCATGGCGGCGGCTCGTCAGGCGGTGGCGCGGGTGGTGGCGGTGGTGGGGGCTGGTAGGCCTTCAGCTCCAGTTCCAGCGACTCTCGGCCACCGCATCGTGGGCGTGCAGGCTTTCCGCATGGACGACCCGCAGGCGGAAGGCACTGGCCTGCGGTAACTGGCGCAGGGCGCGGTGCAGGCGGCGTGCGGCGTCTTCGCAGAACATCAGGTTCTGCCCGTTGGCCAGGGCGAAGGCCTGTTCGTCGGCGCGCTTAACTGCCGTCTGCACCGGCGTGGCGAGGGCCTGTTCGGCGCTGTCGATCAGGGCCAGCAGCGGCAGGTGGAGGCAATCTTGGGTCAGTCTCACTTCTAGCGTCGCGGTGCTGCGCTGGCTGTGCGGGGTGGCGACGATGCCCTGGGTCGAGCCGAGCCAGTCGAGCACTTCGATGTAATCGGCCTGGCGTTCAGGGAAGTCATCGATGAAGCGCTGCTGGATCAACTGCCGTGCCAGCGCCGCCGAGCAGGGGCAGGTGGACGAGTAGGTGACCTCGACCTGCAGCTCGATGCTCACGCCGCGTCCGTCCTGGCGCGCACGAAGCTCGAAGGGGTAGGTCTTCCAGCCACTGAGCGGGCTGACCAGCGCCGGGCGTTCGAGCGGCACCTCGCCGTGCAGCGTGAGGGAGGCGCTGTCGGACAGCGCCTGGTGGCTGCCCAGGCACTCATCCAGCACCTGCAGCACGGCCTGTACGTTCAATTGCTGATGCGCCAGCCGCTGCGCTGCCAGGTACAGGCGCGACATGTGAATGCCGCGTGCGCCGGCGTCGTCGAGGCTGACGCCGATATCCAGGCTGGCCGTCACGGCCTCGCCGCCCAGGCGGATGGGCAGGGTGATACCCGCCATGCCGACCCAGTCCAGCGGCAGGTCGTGATGAGTGGGCTGAGCAGCGATATCGGGCAGGGGAAGATCGTTCATCGCAAATCCGTGGGTTGGTTGCAGACTTTAATGTTATGTTATAACAATTAAAACAAGCCAGCCGATTTGCCATGATCCCGATGACCGTACTGACCCAAGCCGAGCTGCTGGCCCAGCCGGCCGACGCGTACATGAACGACACCCAGCAGCAATTCTTCCGCGCGCTGCTGCTGGCCCAGCGTGCCGAGTTGCAGGCGCGCATCGACGATGAATTCACCGAGCTGCGCCAGCCCGATACCAGCAGCGACGTCGCCGATATCGGTGCCGCCGAGGAGCAGCGCCAGTGGCAACTGCGCCTGCTGGAGCGGGAAAAGAAGCTGCTGGACAAGATCGACCAGGCGCTCGAACGCCTGGCGCGTGGCGAATACGGCTGGTGCGCCGAAACCGGCGAACCCATTGGCCTTAAACGCCTCTTGCTGCGCCCCACCGCGACCCTGTGCATCGAAGCCAAGGAGCGGCAGGAGCAGCGCGAAAAACATCAGCGTCACCGTGACTGAACGAGGAATACCCATGAACCCGCGTCTACCCGTAACCGTGCTGTCCGGCTTTCTCGGCGCCGGCAAGAGCACCCTGCTCAACCATGTGCTGAAGAACCGCGACGGACTCAAGGTCGCGGTGATCGTCAACGACATGAGCGAAATCAACATCGACGGCAGCGAAGTGCAGCGCGACGTCAGTCTCAACCGCGCCGAAGAAAAGCTGGTGGAGATGAGCAACGGCTGCATCTGCTGCACCCTGCGCGAAGACCTACTCGAGGAAGTCGCGCGCCTGGCCAGCGATGGCCGTTTCGATTACCTGCTGATCGAATCCACCGGCATCAGCGAGCCGCTGCCGGTGGCCGAGACCTTCACCTTCCGCGACGAGCAGGGCCGCAGCCTGTCCGACCTGGCGCGCCTCGACACCATGGTCACGGTGGTCGACGGGGTGAATTTCCTGCGCGATTTTCATGCCGCCGACAGCCTGGCCAGCCGTGGCGAAACCCTCGGCGAGGAGGACGAGCGCTCGATCACCGACCTGCTGATCGAGCAGGTGGAGTTCGCTGATGTCATCCTCATCAGCAAGATCGACCTGATCAGCCAGGCCGAGCGCGAGGAGCTGATGGCCATTCTGCGCGGCCTCAATACCCACGCCGACATCCAGGCCATGAGCATGGGCCAGATCGCTTTGGACAAGATCCTCGACACCGGCCGCTTCGACTTCGACCGTGCCTCGCAGGCGCCGGGCTGGCTCAAGGAGCTGCGCGGCGAGCACGTGCCGGAAACCGAGGAGTACGGCATCGCCTCCAGCGCCTATCGGGCACGTCGGCCGTTCCATCCGCAGCGCTTCTTCGACTTCCTGTCGCAGGAGTGGACGAATGGCCGCTTGCTGCGCTCCAAGGGCTTCTTCTGGCTGGCCAGCAAGTATCAGGAGGCCGGCAGTTGGTCGCAGGCTGGCGGGCTGATGCGCCATGGTCTGGCCGGGCGCTGGTGGCGTTTCGTGCCCAAGCAGCACTGGCCGCAGGACGAGGAAGGTCTGCAGACGATCATGCAGCACTGGAGCGCTGAAGTCGGCGATTGCCGCCAGGAGCTGGTGTTCATTGGCCAGAACATCGACTTCCCGCGACTGGTGCGTGAGCTGGATGACTGCCTGCTCAGCGATGCGGAGATGGCCGGCGGCCCTGAAGCCTGGCGCCTGCTCGCCGACCCCTTCGGTTCCTGGCAGCAGGAGGAGGCGGCCTGATGTTCGCCCTTAAACTGCCGCCCGCACCGCGCCAGGTGCTGGGCGAGGACATTCAGGTGCTTGGCGAGGTGCTGCACGACGGCGTCAACCTGGCCGTCTGGCAGCGCCGCCTGCCGGCGCAGATCGCCGACTTCGCCGAAGCGTTACTGGCGCAGGGCGAACCGCTGGCGCAATCCCTCACCCTGGAACTGCCGCATGCGGACAGCGAGCCGAATCTCACCGGCCTGGTGGCTCAGTACGCCGACCTGCCGGGCCAGGCGGCCTTTCTCGCTGACGTGGCCTGGCTGGTGCGCGCCTATGCCTGCCTGCTCGACGCCCAACGCATCGGCCTGCGTTTGCGTGCGCTGGACAAGGCCATGTGCCCGCGTTTTCACGTCGACCACGTGCCGCTGCGGCTGATCACCAGCTATGCCGGTGTCGGCAGCGACTGGCTGGAGGAGGGCGTGATGCCGCGCAGCAAGCTCGGCCAGCCGGGTGCAGAGCCGCAGGACGAAGCGTTGATCCAGCGTCTTGATAGCGGCCATGTCGCGTTGGCCAAGGGCGAGAAATGGCTGGGTAACGAGGGGTGTGGGCTGATCCATCGTTCGCCGCAACCGCCCGCCGGGCAGCGACGTTTGCTGCTGACGCTGGATTGGTTGGCTTAAGGCCACAGGCTGAGGTGAAAAAAATAGGCCGGAGCAACTGCCCCGGCCTTAAGCACCAAGAGATCATGTCGATACGTGTCTCGACACTAGGGGTGTGAGGTACCCGCATTCATTAGGCGCTCGTTTGGTGACGCTTTGATGTCAGGGTTGCCACGTAGGGCGGGTGCAACCCGCCAGGCCGGGAATGGCGGGTTACACGAAGTGGCTCAGGGCTTGATCCATTTACCCTGATACTGGCCGGTGCAGGCTGGCTGCAGATAAACGGCATCGCCGGCCACGCCGTAGTAGTGGATATCCTGTCGGTACAGACCGCTGCCGACATGGGCATCCTGGCACACGCCAAAGGCGCCGGTCGGGCACTGTTCGACGAACTCCACCTCGACCTTCTGTCCCTGCAATTGCGGTTGGCAGAAACCTTCGCGAAACAGCGTGGTGGGGATATTGTGGTTCTGCTGGCAGACCTTTACGTCCAGACGCTCGGCGTGGCTGCGCACCACACAGGCCTCGGCCAAGGCCAGGCCTGGCAGCACGGAGAACAGCAACAGCCATGCACGCATCGTACGAGCTCCATCAAAAATTGCCGGCGAATCTAGCATGCCTGCCCGTTGCAGTCTGTGCAGTGAAGCGCCGACCATAGTGCCATGCTCAGTCAAATCCCCACCCACCTGATCGCCGGCCCGTTGGGCGCCGGCAAGACCAGTCTGATCCGCCATCTGTTGGCGCAGAAGCCCGCGCACGAACGCTGGGCGGTGCTGATCAACGAATTCGGCCAGATCGGCCTGGACGCGGCCCTGCTCGAGCAGGATGACGATGGCATCGCCCTGGCCGAGGTGGCCGGCGGCTGCCTGTGTTGCGTCAACGGTGCGCCGTTTCAGGTCGGCCTCGGTCGTCTGCTGCGCAAGACGCGGCCCGACCGCCTGCTGATCGAACCGTCCGGTCTGGGCCATCCGGCACAGCTGCTGGCGCAGTTGCGTCAGCCGCCCTGGCGCGGCGTATTGGCCGTGCAACCGGCCGTGCTGGTACTGAATGCTGCCGCGTTGGCGGCGGGCGAGCCGTTGCCTGAGGTACAGCAACAGGCACTGGACGAGGCCGGCCTGCTGCTGTTGAACAAGAGCGCCGGGCTGGACGCCGAGACGCTAGCGCGGATTGCCGGGGATCTGCCATCCGTGCCGTTGTACTGGACGGAACAGGGGCGGCTCGACCTGGCCTTGCTGCCGGGGCTGAGCGCGCCGGCTTTGCCCGCACAGGGGGCGGTCGAGTTATCCACAACTGCGCCAGTCCTGGCGCAGATCTGGCGCAACGCCGCCGAGCCGATCTGCCAGGTGCAGGCCCAGGCAGAAGGCTGGAGCATCGGTTGGCGCTGGCACCCGAGCCAGTGCTTCGACCTGGCTCGGGTGGAGCGGTGGTTGCAGAGCCTGGCCTGGCGCCGGGCCAAGGCCGTGCTGCATGGTGTCGAAGGCTGGCGTTCGCTCAATGCGCTGTGTGGACAAGCCCGCCAGGATTGGAGCGCCAGCGAGTGGCGCAAGGACTCGCGGCTGGAACTGATCTTCGACCAGGCGCAGGACGCCGAAGCCCTCGGTGCGGCCTTCGCTGCCTGCCGAATCGCCCCGGCTGGCTGATACACTCGCCAGCGTTCCTCGCTGTGGATAACCCTCATGCAATTGTTGCCCTGGTCTCACGACACCTCTGCCGGTTTCACCCTGCGCGGCTGGCATACGCCGCCCTCGGGCAAGCCGCTGCTGCATTTTCTGCACGGCAACGGCTATTGCGGGCGCGTCTACACGCCAATGCTGGCGCGGTTGGCCGAGGACTTCGACCTCTGGCTGTGCGACGTGCAGGGCCACGGCGACAGTGACCATGGCGGCCGCTTTCATGGCTGGAATCGTAGCGCCGAGCTGGCGGTAGAGGCTTTCGAGGCCCTGCGCGGGCCATTCGGTGAGGTGCCGCGTTTTGCCCTGGGCCACAGTTTCGGTGGGGTGCTCACCAGCCTGATCCTGGCGCGCCATCCCGAGCTGTTCCGCCGCGCCGTACTGCTCGACCCGGTGCTGTTTGGCCCGGCGATGATCGGAGTCATGGCGCTGTCCGACGTGGTTGGCTTGGCGCAGCGTACCGGCCTCGCCAAGCGGGCCCAGAAGCGTCGCCGACAGTGGCCGGATCGCGCCAGTGCACATGCTGCGCTGCATGGTCGCGGCATGTTCCGGGGCTGGGACGAAGCCGCGTTCGACGCCTATATCAAGCACGCGCTGAAGGATGTCGAGGAGGGTGTCGAGCTCAAGTGCCGGCCTAGCCGTGAGGCGGATATCTTCGGCTCCTTCCCGCGTCGCTTGTGGCCGTCGCTGGCCAAGGTCGTGACGCCCACCGAGGTGATTTACGGCACGACCACCTATCCCTTCGTCGCCCGTTCTGTGGCGCGGTGGTGTGCGAGTAACGCACATGTGCGCAGTCAGGCGGTGCCGGGTGGGCACTGTTTCATGCAGGAGCAGCCGGCCGACAGCGCGGCGCGGGTCGCGGACTTCCTGCTGCAGCGCAGCTAAGCGAGTAGGGCGGGTGCAACCCGCCACCCGCGCGGGTTACGCCTTGCGCCGCCAGTCTTCCAGACGGATCACATTGTCGCGAGTCTGCACCGACACCGGTTCGGGTTGCGGCTCCAGCACCGGGTGAGGCTCCAGCTCGATGCGGCCTACATGCGGGCCGAACATGCAGATATGCCCGCGCAGGCGCTGCTCGCCGGTGACGGTGAACTCGAAGTCGTAGAGTCGCGCCAGGCGCCGATGGCCCTTGGCATCGCGCTGGATGGCCAGGCGGCGCAGCGCCACGGCGCCATCGAGCAATTCCACATTGAGCCTGGCGCAATGCTGCTTGGCCGCCGCCAGCGCCCGCTCACGAATGCCATGGCCGCGCCACAGCCAGGCGCAGGCGGCGGCGAACAGCATCAGCAGGAAGACATCGAACAGGTTGATCATGGTGACTCCGGCTCCGGGAGGCAGAGCTTAGCCTATCTACCTCGCAGTTCTCAGCATAGCCACTTGCCCGTGCGTCGGCTGTGCACTAGCGTTCGCCCACCCAACTCTGAAAAGGATGTCAGCCTCATGCATTGCCCCGCCTGCCGTACCGCTCGCCTGCAACCGGCCAAACTCGAAGATGGCCTGCTTGGCCATGGCTGCCCGCAGTGCTCGGGCACGCTGGTCAGCCTGCTGCATTACCGCGACTGGGCCGAACGTCAGCCGGCTGCCGAGGCGCCTGCCGAGCTGGTCGCCCAGGCCGAAACCGGTGAAACCAGCCACGCGCTGAGCTGCCCCAAGTGCGCCAAGCTAATGAGCAAGTTCCAGATCAGCGGCACCCGCGCCAACCGTCTCGACCTCTGCGGTACTTGCGACGAAGCCTGGCTCGACAGCGGCGAATGGCAACTGCTCAAGGCGCTGGAATTGAGCCACAAGATGCCGGCGATCTTTACCGAAGCCTGGCAGCGCCAGGTACGTCAACAGGCCAGCGAAGAGGCGCGGCGCGAGCGCTTCAGCCGCATCGCCGGCGCAGAGGCCATCGCCCGCGCCGACGAGATCCGCGCCTGGCTCAAGGATCATCCGCAGCGCCGTGAACTGCTGTTCTACATCGGTCACGATTGAGGGTGTGACGCGTGCCGGCTCAGGTCGCCCGCATCAGGCGATCACGGCCGGCGGCCTTGGCGGCGTAGAGCGCCGTGTCGGCGCGTTGCTGCAATTGCTCCAGGGTTTCGCCAGGGCGCCGCTCGGCCAGGCCGATGCTGACACTGATGTGCAGTCCCTGCAGATTGCGCTCGGCCAGGTTCGTGCGCAGGCGCTCCAGGCCTTGGGCGGCGGCCTGCAGATCGCTGTCGGGTAGAAGCAGAACGAACTCCTCCCCGCCGATACGGGCGAACAGGTCGGTCGCGCGCGCCTGCTCCCGGCAGAGCTGGCTGAATTCACGCAGCACCGCGTCGCCGGTGGTATGGCCGTGGCGGTCGTTGACCTGTTTGAAGTGATCCAGATCGAGCATCGCCAGGCATAGCGGAAGGTTCTGCCGTTGGCTGCGCTGTAGCGCCTGGCCGGCACGCTCTTCGAACGCGCGGCGGTTCAATGCCTCGGTCAGTGGGTCGGTGGTGGCCAGGTGCAGCAACTGTTGCTCCAGCGCCTTGCGCCGGCTGACATCACGGATCTCGGCGACCTGTCGGCCGTCCTCACGCAACTGGGCGATGCTGATTTCGGCTGCGAAGGGTACGGCGTCACGCAGGGCTTCGAGGTCGTGCGGCTGGCCGTCGGCACGGCCCAGCAGCTCTTCGATACGCCTCTGCTCGGCGGATACGAAAAGGCTGTGCAGCTCCGCGCCGAGCAGATGCTCGCGAGAGCGGGCGAACAGCGTCTCCAGCATCGGGTTGGCATCTACGATACGGCCACGCTCCAGCACCGCCACGCCGGCCTGGGTGATGCGCATCAGCCGTTCGAAACGCTCGGCGCTGTTCTCGGCTTGCGCGGCGTGGCGGCGGCTGTCGATCAGGATGCGGCGCATGGTCATCAGCGCCAGGCCGACCAGGCCGATCACCCACAGCGGGATGCCGAAGTTGTAAGGCAGCAGGTAGGGCACCGAGCGGGTCACGTCGACGTGCTCGATGCCCTGCAAACCATCGATCAGACCGAGCAGGGCGCGCAGCAGGGTAATCAGGGCGAAACCGGCGAAGGCCAGGGCGACGAAACGGCGTACGCCGCGCAGTTCCGGCTCCTCACGGGCGACCCACAGGGCGCGGCAGGCCTGGATTGGCAGCAGCCCGCCGATCAGCGCATAGAGGGTGACGACGAACTCGGTGTTGATCGGTGCCACGAACCAGTGCCAGCTCATCACCAGGCTCATCGCACCGGCGCTGACCGGTACCGTCCACCACGGCGGCGGCAGCCCCAGGAAGCGGAACACGCCGACCATCAGCAAGGCTTCGCCGGCCAGTTGCAGGGCATTGCCGGCGATGTTCAGCCACGGGCTGCCACTGGCCATGTAGCCCATGAACAGCCAGATGCCGAGGTTGAGCAGCCAGGCGCCGCTCATCCACACGCCCGGGCCGCGATAGGGGCGCGCGAAGTGCCACAGGGCGGTGCTGGCGATCGCGCTACCGAGCATCAGATTGATGCCCAGCAACAGAGGGGAGAAGTAGAGCGTTTCCATGACCCAGGCCGACTGGCAGGACGATTACGGCATTCTGCCAGTGCCCTGTAATACTGTCTCTGTGGTCAGGCTTTTTCCTCGCTCAACGCCCGATAACGCTGCTGCAGCTCCTCGCGAATCTGCCGGCGCTGCTTGGCCTGGCGCTGGCGTCGCAGGCCGTCAGGGGTGTCGGGTTGCAGTTCCGGCACCGGCACCGGGCGGCCCTGGTCATCCACTGCGACCATGGTGAAGAAGCAGCTGTTGGTGTGGCGTACCGAGCGCTCGCGGATGTTCTCGGTGATCACCTTGATGCCGATCTCCATCGAGGTGCGACCGGTGTGGTTGACCGAGGCGAGAAAGGTGACCAGTTCGCCGACGTGCACCGGCTCGCGGAACATCACCTGATCCACCGACAGGGTCACCACATAGCAGCCGGCATAACGGCTGGCGCAGGCGTAGGCCACTTCATCGAGGTATTTCAGCAAGGTGCCGCCGTGGACATTGCCGGAGAAGTTGGCCATGTCCGGTGTCATCAGGACGGTCATCGTCAGGTGTGCAGTTCCGGCTTCCATTGTCGCTCCGAGTACGTGTAAGGCTTGTGAGAGTAAGACCAGCGAGCCCTGGAGATGCAAGATTCGAACTAAACTCGCCATTTTTCGTTGCAAGGATGCTATCCATGCCTATCCGTTCGAAACATCTGCTGCCGACCCTGGCGCTGGGGCTCATCGTTACCGCGCAGGCGACCGAAGAATGTGCCAGCGCGGTGCAATGCAACCAAGTCGGCAGTGCGGCCTACCAGGCTGGGCGTTATAAGCAGGCCATCGAGGCATTCGAGCGTCAGTTACGACGTGCCGAAGGTAGCGATACGGCACAGTTCGAACTGGCGCTGAACAATCTCATCCTGACCCATCTGCGCGCTGGCGATGCGGGGATGGCGCGTGCCTGGCTAGGGGTGGCGCTGGACAATAACCTCAGCGGTTCTTCGACGCGTCTGCATCTGACCAAGGTGGCTGAAGCGCTGGATTACCAGGCACTGGCTGCCAGCCCGGTAGGGCGCTATCTGCGCTACGGCGGCCAGGCTGTGTGGAGCGAGTTGCATATCAGTGCCGACCCGACGGGCGGCTATCGCGCCAGCTTCTTGCCGTTGCGAGCCAGTGCGCGGATAGAGGAATACGGCCCAGCCGCCCTTGGTGAGTTAGATGGCAGGTTGGTGGGCGATACGGTACAGATGCGTCTGAAGGATTCCGGTATCGGCGACGACTGCGCGGTACAACTGCTGCGTGAAGGTATCGAGCTGCGTGTGCTGGAGGTGTTCGCTGAGGGCTGCCAGAACTACGGCGGCGCCGGCATCAGCGTGGCAGGTGATTACATCAAGGTGCGTTGAGCATGCCCCGGTAGCTTGCGCTACCGGGGCATGATGTCAGGCGTGATTGAGATACCAGCGCCAATCCTGTTCGCCCACTTCGCCCATGAACTGGCGGAACTCGGCCCACTTGATTGCCAGAAATACCTTGAGGAAGTCCTCGCCCAACGCTTCGCGTGCCCAGCTTGAACCTTCCAGGTTGCGCAGGGCGGTGAGCCAGTCGGTGGGCAGGGTTTCGCGTGCCTGTTCGTAACCGTTGCCGACGATGGCCGCCCCCGGATCGATCTGCTCACGGATGCCCTTGTGGATACCGGCGAGGATCGCCGCTGCTGCCAGGTAGGGGTTGGCGTCGGCGCCGCAGATGCGGTGTTCGACGTGGCGGCTGTTGGCCGGCCCGCCTGGCACGCGGAACGACACGGTGCGGTTGTTCACGCCCCAGCTCTTGGCCAGCGGCGCGTAGCTGTTGGCCTGGAAGCGGCGGAAGGAGTTGGCGTTGGGGCAGAAGATCGCCAGGGCATCGTTGAGCGTGGCCATCATGCCGCCGATGGCGTGGCGCAACAGTGGCGTCCCATGCGGATCTTCGCTGGCCATCAGGTTGTTGCCCTCGGCATCGGCCAGCGAGACGTGCATATGCATGCCGCTGCCGGCCAGGTCGCCGAACGGCTTGGCCATGAAGCAGGCCTGCAAACCGTGTTTGTTGGCCACGCCCTTGACCAGGCGCTTGTAGCGCACGCCTTCGTCTACGGCCTGCAGCGCATCGAAGCGGTGCTCCAGGGTCAGCTCCAACTGGCCCGGCGCGTATTCGGAGATCGCCGTGCGCACCGGCAGGCCCTGCGCCTCGCAGGCGGCGTAGAGATCGTCGAGAAACGGCTGCACCTGTTCCAGTTCGTACACGCCGTAGACCTGCGGCGCCTGCGGGCGCACGCCGTTCATCTGCACGGCTGGCTGCGGACGGCCATTGGCGTCGCGTTGCTTGTCCAGCAGGTAGAACTCCAGCTCCACCGCCATCACCGGGTGGTAGCCGTCGGCCTTGAGCGCCTCAATGGCGCGCACCAGCACGTGGCGCGGGTCGCCCGGCGTGGCCGGTAGGCCCTGGGTCGGGTGCATGCTCACCTGCAACTGCCCGGTGGGCACCGCGCGCCAGGGTTGCAGGGTCAGGCTGCCGGGCAGTGGGTACGTCCAGCAGTCGGCGTCGGCCACTTCCCAGACCAGGCCGCTTTCCTCGACGTCCTCGCCCTGAATGGTCAGCGACAGGATCGAACTGGGCAGCGGCCGGCCGTTCTCGTAGATGGCCAGCAACTCGTCGCGGTGCAGCAGCTTGCCACGTGGGATGCCGTTGGCGTCGATCAGCATCAGCTCGATGCTGCGCACCTCGGGGTGGCGTTCGAGGAAGTCACGCGCTTCTTGGGGGTTGGCGAATTGCATGGTGGTTCTCGCAAAAAGGGGGGGGCGTAGCTGATTCTGTGGGAGGCGCTTCAGCGGCGACTATCGCGGCTAAAGCCCCTCCCACAGGCATCCTTATGGGCTTACTGACGGGCGCCGGGGATGGCCAGCAGCTCGGTGAGCGCCTGGTCGAGCATGGCGATCAGTTTGTCCACATCCTCGGCCGTGGTGCTCGGGCAGCACAGGGTCATGTTGTGGAACGGCGTGATCAGGATGCCGCGGTTGATCAGGTACAGGTGCAGGGCCATCTGCAGCTCGTCATGGAAGGCGACCTCGGCCTCGGCGCCGGTGCGCGGCGGCGTGGCGCAGAACTGGAATTCGCAACGCGCGCCCAGCTCGGTCACCGACCACTTCAGGTCGTGTTTGCCGATCAACCGGCGGAAGCCCTCGGCCAGGCGAGCGGCCAGCGGCAGCATGTGGTCGTAGGCCGCCTGGGTCATCACCTGTTCCAGGTTGGCACGCATGCAGTGCATGGCCAGGGCGTTGGCCGACAGGGTGGTACCCATGCCGCTGTGACCGTGACCGTGGCTTTCTGCGCTGGCGCGTTGGCGGGCCTGGGTCATGGCATCGGCCATCGCCGCGCTGCAGCCGAAGATGCCGCAGGGTACACCGCCGGCGATGGGCTTGCCGACTACGAAGAAGTCCGGATCCAGGCCCCACAGCCGGGTGCAGCCGCCGATATCGGTGGAGATGGTGTGGGTTTCGTCGATGATCAGCAGGCTGCCGTACTTGCGCGTCAGCTCGCGGCATTTCTGCATGAAGCCCGGATCGGGCAGCACCATGCCGATATTGGTCATCGCCGGCTCGCAGAGCAGGGCGCAGACATCGCCTTGAGCCAGCGCTGCTTCCAGCGCCTCGATATCGTTGAAGGGAATGGCGCGGCTGTGTTCGGTCAGGTCATAAGCCTGACCGACCAGGCCGGAGCGGTGCACGGTCTTGCCGTCACGCTCGCGCACCATCACGTCGTCGACGGTGCCGTGGTAGCAGCCGTCGAACACCAGCAGGGTCTTGCGCTGGGTAATCGCGCGCGCCCAGCGCAGCACGTAGCGGTTGGAGTCGGTAGCGGTGGCGGTCACCTGCCAGTAGGGCAGGCCGAAGCGCTTGGCCAGCAGCTCGCCACAGACCACGGCATCCTCGCCGGGCAACATGGTGGTCAGGCCGTTGTTGGCCTGCTCGGCGAGGGCGCGGGCCACCGGGTCGGGCGAGTGGCCGAACATGGTGCCGGTGTCGCCCAGGCAGAAATCGACGTACTCATGACCGTCCACGTCGAAGAAGCGCGCGCCCTTGGCGCGTTCGACGAACAGCGGTACCGGCGTCGACCAGTCGGCCATCCAGTGCATCGGTACGCCGCCGTACAGCGAGTGACGGGCGCGCTCGGCCAGGGCCACCGATTTCGGGTTACGTTCGAGGAAACGCTCACGCTCACGGGCGGCGAAGGTTTCCACGGCGGTTGGGGCGATACCACTGGAAGTCATGTTGAACACCTCGTTCGAATTTCCGCACATCATATTTTGTGATCACAGAAATCGCAATATGTCGCCATAGAACCAATATGAGTTAGTATTTGACTGGTTATGTGATCACAAAAAATCAGGGCTGACGATCGGGCATCACTCGTTCCTGTCAGCCTGGTCTTCGTCCAATGGAGAATCTCATGCGCGACTGCCTGCTCACCTTGTCCCAGCTTCCTGCACCGCCAAAGGGACGTTGAAACCATGAGCGACAATCTGCAGGAACAGCTGTATCAACGTATCCGCGAGGCCCTGCTGGCGGGGCGCTTCCAGCCTGGCCAGGCGTTGAAGATCCGCGACCTGGCTGCGCAGTGGGGTACCAGCCCCATGCCGGTACGCGCCGCGTTGCAGCGGCTGGTAGCCGAGGGCGCGCTGGAAGGCGAGCAGCAACGCTCGGTGCGGGTGCCGGCGATGACACGCCAGCGTTACGAACACATCTTTCAGGTACGCCTGGCACTGGAAGGACTCGCCGTCGAACTGGCTACGCCGCGCCTGGGCCAGGCCGACCTGGCCACCCTGCGAGACTGTGTGCAGCGTATGGATCAAGCCATCGAGCAACGCCAGGTGCAGGCCTATCTGGACGCCAATAGCCAGTTTCACCTGCATTTGTACGGTGCCTGCGGCAACCCGGTGCTGGTGCGCTCGATCGAGACGCTCTGGCTGCAGGTCGGACCGTTCTTGAATCGTCTGTTCACCGAGGCCGATCTGTCGCTGCGCCTCAATGACTTCCATGAGGACGCGTTCGCCGCCATCGAGGCCGGCGATGCCAAGGCCGCTCGTCATGCCATGGAGCAGGATCTCGTGTACTTCGCGCGCTTTTTGCTCAACCTGTTGGAACTGGAGCAAGCGCGGTAGCAAGTGGCTATCACGCTGTGCAGGCTGGCTGCCCTATAATCCGCGGCCAGCTAACTAAGGGATGGCTTCATGTCGGATTACAGCGCCAAGCGGTTTCTGATCGTCGACGACTTTTCCGACTTCCGCAATTCGGTCAAGGCGATGCTGCGCGAGATGGGCGTCCGGGACGTGGACATGGCCGACCGTGGCGAACAGGCCATCGCCATGTGCCGGCACAAGCGCTACGACATCATCCTCCACGACTACAACCTGGGGGCCGGCAAGAACGGCCTACAGACGCTGGAAGAGTTGCATGCGGCGCGGCTGATCAGCAATCAATGCATCTTCGTCATGGTCACCGCCGAGAGCAGCCAGGCCATGGTGCTGAGCCTGCTCGAGCACGAGCCGGATGCCTACCTGACCAAACCGTTCAACCAGGCCAGCCTGGTGCAGCGCCTGGACAAGCTGGTGGAGCGCAAGACCCTGCTCAAGCCTGTGCTGCAGGCGCTCGACAAACGTAACCCGGCCGAGGTGCTCAATGCCTGCGAGGCGCTGTCCAAGCAGGACAGGCGCCTGCAGCCGTTGTGCCTGAAGTACAAGGCCGGTGCCTTGCGCGATCTGGGGCGTCATCAGGAACTCGAGCAATTGCTGCAGGCGGTGCTGGCCGACCGCGCCATGCCCTGGGCTTACCAGGCGCTGGGTGCTCTGCTGCACGAGCGTGGCGATCTGCCGCGCGCCAAGGAAATCTTCGAACAGGGCCTCAAGGCATTTCCTATGCAACCCGGTCTGTACGATGGCTTGTCCGCCGTGCTGGAACAGCAGGGTGAGGCCAAGCGAGCGCAGCAGGTGCTCGAGGATGCCGTGCGCATCTCGCCGCTGGCCATGCGCCGGCAGATGCAACTGGGCAAGCTGGCGATGCACAACGAAGACTTCGAGAGTGCCACCAAGGCCTATCGCAGCGCGGTGGAGCAGGGCAAGAATTCGCGCCTGAAGAGTCCGGAAAACTACCTGGCGCTGAGCCAGGCGTTGATGGCCAGCTCGGGCGAGGAAACCTTGGGCAAGCGGGCGCAACTGGAGATCACCCAGGTGCTGAGCGAACTGGGCCAGCAATATGCGGCGGACAAGGCCGTCCAGGTACGCCGTCGCCTGATGCAGGCGAGCAGCCTGCAGAAAGCTGGCGAGCCGGCGCGCGCTGCGCAGATAGCCGCAGACGCGGCGGCCGAGCTGCAGACCCTCGGCGAGTTCCTGCCGGCGGACGTGGCCCTGACCCTGGTCGGGCAACTCCAGCAACTGGGCCAGAAAGAAGCCGGTACCCAATTGCTCAAGGATTGCCTGGAGGTCTACGGTGACGACGTCAAGATCCTCGAATCGATCAGCCTGCTGACCGACGACCCGAGCGTTTTCGCCGCCAGCAAGGAGGCGACTGACCTCAACCGCCGCGGCGTGCAGGCCTACAAGCAGGGCCAGGTCGGCGAGGCGCTGGCGCTGTTCCGCCGCGCGCTGGGCTTGCAACCGAAGAACATCAGCATCGCCCTCAACACCGCCCAGTCGCTGTTGCGCGTGGGCATCGCGCAACCCTCGTCCGAGTGGCGCGAGGAAGCGCGTAACTGTCTCGACGGTGTGCGCATGATCGCCCCCAGCGATGCACGCCATGCGCGCTACCAGCAATTGCGCAGCAGGGTATTCGACACATGAGCGGGCTCGACCTCAGCACCATCATCGCCTCCACCGTGCATGACATGAAGAACTCCCTGGCGCAGTTGGGCCAGGCGCACGCGCGCTGGCTCGCGCAACTGCCGGACGAGCTGCAGCACACCCCCGAACGCGGCGTGATCGAGTACGAAACAGCCCGCCTGAACGGCATGCTGGTGCAGTTGCTTGGCCTTTACAAACTGGAGGTCAATCAGCTGCCACTGTACCCGGCCCATCACGAGCTGGACGACTTCATCCAGGCGCAGCTGGCACGTCACCACGACGTGCTCGACAGCCGTGGCATCCAGGCGCGCGGTGAGGTCAGCGAATTCGATCTGATGGGCTTCTTCGACCAGGAGCTGCTGGGCTCGGTGTTGGGCAACGTGATCGCCAATGCCATCCGCTATGCGCGCAGCGCGCTGCTGATCAGTGCCAGCGAACAGGACGGCGAGTTGCTGCTGTACGTCAACGACGATGGTGCCGGTTATCCACAGGCCATGCTCGAGCGCCAGGGCGACTACATCCTCGGCCTCAGCCAGAGCAGCGGCAGCACCGGCCTGGGCCTGTATTTCGCCGCACGCATCGCCCAATTGCACCAGCGCGATGGCCGGCGTGGGCGCGTCGAACTGAGCAACGGCGGCCCGCTCGGCGGTGGCGAGTTTCGCATCTATCTGCCCTGAGGCCTGGCAACGTCACACCGCCAGGCCTCAGATGCGCGCTCAGCTTTCCAGCCAGACGTCGCGGCACCAGTGCCAGACCGAGTCCCAGCTCTCGTCGGTCAGCTCGCCTTCGTCGCCATCCCACAGCCAGACCTGGCCTTCCACGTCCACCGCGTAGTAGTCGCGGCCGTCCTGGCACAGCGGCACCAGATCGCGCGGCAGGCCGAGATCCCAGGCCACCGAAGCGACTTCCGGCAGGTAGGTGTGCGAGTGCGGATCGCTGGCGGTCACTGGCTCCAGGCGGCCATAGACCACATCGCTGACCTTGAGCAGGAACTCGCGCAGTTCGAAGGGTAGGTGAATGAGGATTTGCTCCTGGATTTCCACCAGGGTTTCCTCGTCCGGCAGCTCCAACGGCACGGGTACCGGTTCGTTGAGTTCGCGTAGCTGTTCGATCACTTCTTCCACGGCATCGGCTCCTCGTCAGGTGGGATCGGCTTTATACAGTAGCTGGCCGCTGCAATGAAAACCTCTTGGCGTCACGGCATACTGGGTTCTTTTGCGGAGCGCTCTCATGTCGCCTCTTGCCTGGCACTGCCTGCATCACACTGAACTCGATAAGGCCACGCTCTACGAGCTGCTGGCGCTGCGCACCCAGGTGTTCGTGGTCGAGCAGCGATGCCCTTATCTGGAAACCGATGGCCAGGATCTGCTCGGCGATACCTGCCACCTGCTGGTGCGCCAGGACGACGCGCTGGTCGGCTATCTGCGCCTGCTCGATCCGCAGCGCATGGGCGGTGAGGTGGTGATTGGCCGTGTGGTGATCGCCGAGGCTGCGCGTGGCTCGGGCTTGGGCCATCGGCTGATGGAGCGGGCGCTGGTCGAGTGTCATCAGCGTTGGCCGGGTGTGCCGGTGTATCTGTCGGCGCAGGCGCACCTGCAGGGGTATTACGGGCGGTATGGGTTTCAGGCGGTGACCGAGGTGTATCTGGAGGATGACATCCCGCATATCGGCATGCGCCGGGCGGTGTAGTGGAGCGGATTTATCCGCGATGGGAGCGGGGTATGGTGTTTCGTCTTGCGAAGGGGTGATACCGGGCTGGCAAGTTTGTGTGTTTGGCGTTCCGGACGCCGCTTCGGTGTATTCAGATATTCCGGGTTTCGCCCCCTCGGGCGACTCACTTTTCTTTGAAATGCGCAAAGAAAAGTAAGCAAAAGAAAGCGCACCCCATCATCCGGCCCCGGCTGCGCCGGAGTTCGTTCGCTCCATCGTTGCTCCGAGGGTCGGCGTACATGGGCCATCCCTGGCCCATTACGCCTCTCGCGCAACGATTGCGCTCACCCTCCTGAAGGGGCCATACGCGCGCCTGAGACTATGGGTTTGATCCAAGTGCCATGGCGGTCGCTGTTGCTCTTGCCAGAGCACTCACAGCTACACCTGAGTTACCGGAGGTTCAGGCGCGTGCAGAGCCCGCCCAGGAGGGCGAACGGAATCGTCGTGGAAGAGGTTGAGCGGCATGGATGCCGCGAAAGTCGCGATGGGCCAGGGATGGCCCACCGCGGCGGGCCTCTGGAGCGGCGATGGAGTGAGCGAACCCTGGCGCAGCCAGGGCCGGATGATCGGGCGGACGGTTTTGGTTACTTTTGCCAAGACAAAAGTCACTCGCCCGGGAGGGCGAAACCAAAACCTTCAGCAGAAACGAGGCAATTCGGAACGGACGCCAAAATAACTAATACAAACTTGCCAGCCCGGTATCAAACCCGACTCCCATCACCTCGCAACCACCATAAAAAACCCCGGGAAGTCCCGGGGTTCTGGATGACGCGGTACGCGATCAGTTCTGACGGATGCCCGCCACCAGCCAGGGCTGGTTTTCACCCTGGGCGCGCTCCAGGCGCCAGCTTTCGCTGAACGGCTCGCCCTGGTCGAAGCGCGAGGTCTTCGATACGCCGCTGAAGGTCAGGGTAGCAATGGTCTTCTCGGCATTGTCATCAACGCCATCGAGCTGCACGTTGAGGTCGTCGATGTAGGTGGACTGGAAGCCGTCACCCATTTCGGCGCGCTCGCGCTTGAGGAATTCCAGCAACTGCGGGGTGACGAACTCGGCGATCTTGTCCATCTCGTTCGCGTCCCAGTGCTGCTGCAGGTTCATGAAGTGCTCACGGCCAGCGGCCAGGAAGCTCTGCTCGTTGAACCAGGCCGGGGCGTTGATCACCGGCGCAGCGGAGGCCAGGCGACCGCCGAAGATGTTGCTGCCAGCGGCCGGCGCGTTGTCGGCGGTTGGCATTTCACGCTGGTACGGTGCACCGGCAGCGGCCATTTGCGGCTGCTGACGAGCACGACGAGCAGCCAGGAAGCGGAAGAGCAGGAAGGCGATCAGGCCGAAGATCAGCATGTCCATGATCTGCAGGCCCTCGAAGCCGTCACCCATGAACATCGAGGCAAGCAGACCACCAGCGGCCAGGCCGGCCAGCGGGCCGAGCCAGCGCGAGGCGCCGCCGGCAGCCGCAGGTTGGCGACCAGCGGCCGGTGCGGCTGCAGCCGGTTGCGCCGGCGGGGTGGCCTGGCGAGTCTGGTGGCTGGGGGCGGAGCCGAAGGATTTGCCGCCGCCAAAGCGCTTGGCGTGAGCCTCGAAGCTGAAGGTCAGCGCCAGGCAAACGACCATGGCGATACTGAGAAAACGCTGCATCAGGGACTTCTCTCTTATGGGGAACGCTGCGCGGCATCTTGCCCGCCGTACCTGGCCTTGGCCAGGCGCAGAGTGTTTCGGGCTTTTGCTCGGCGCTTTTTGAGGGAGTGGCCTGCCTGGCGGGCAGGCCAAGGATATGGCTCAGCGCCAGTTGTAGAGTTCTTTCTCCGACAGCGCCTGCATCGAGGTGGCCAGCGCCTGGAAGGCCTTCATCGAGGCCCAGATGCGGCCATTGAGGTCGCTCTGCGCGGCCAGCTCGCCCAGTACCTGGTCGGTCTCGTGTTGCATGGCCTGCAGTACCGGATCGGGGAAGCGCTTGAGCAGGGTGCCGCTCTGTTTCAGCTCCTCCAGCGCCTTGGCGTTGTTGAAGACGTAGTCGTCCATCATGTCCAGGGTCGAGGCGCGCGCGGCTTCGGTGACGATGGCTTGCAGATCGGCCGGCAGGGCGTCGAAGGCCTTCTGGTTGATCAGCAATTCCAGCACCGACTGCGGCTCTTGCCAGCCGGGGTAGTAGTAGTACTTGGCGGCTTTTTGCAGGCCGAAGGCCAGGTCATTGTAGGGGCTGACCCAGTCGGTGGCGTCGATGGCGCCTGTCTGCAGCGCGGTGAAGATTTCGCCGCCCGGTAGCACCACGGTGGTGGCGCCGAGGCGGCTCCAGACTTCGCCGCCGATACCCGGCATGCGGATCTTCAGGCCCTTGATGTCATCCAGGCTGTTGATTTCCTTGTTGAACCAGCCGCCCATCTGCATGGTGCTGTTACCGGCGGTCAGCGGCTTGAGGCCGAAGGGCGCATAGGCTTCGTCCCACAGCGCCTGGCCACCGCCATGGCTGAGCCAGGCGTTCATCTCCAGGGTGGAGAGGCCGAACGGCACGGC
Organism: Pseudomonas sp. FG29; assembly: GCF_057809355.1. Classification (NCBI taxonomy): domain Bacteria; kingdom Pseudomonadati; phylum Pseudomonadota; class Gammaproteobacteria; order Pseudomonadales; family Pseudomonadaceae; genus Pseudomonas; species Pseudomonas sp. FG29. The sequence continues at coordinate 30,524 of NZ_JBMDJU010000023.1, forward strand.
ACCGAAGAACTGCGCGGCCGGCACCTTGCCCTTCCAGTAGTACGGCGTGCCATGGCCCAGCTCGGCGGTGCCGCGCGAAACGGCGTCGAACACTTCCAGCGCTGGCACCAGCTCACCGGCGGCGTAGACCTTGACGGTTAGACGCCCGGCGCTCATGGCGTTGATGCGCTCAGCCAGGCGCTCGGCAGCAGTGCCGGTGCCCGGGGCGTTCTTCGGCCAGGTGGTGACCATCTTCCAGTGGAAGGTCTGCGCGGGCGCGGCGGCCTGGTTGGCAGGGGCGGAGTCGTCCTTGCAGCCGATCAGGCCGAGGGCTAGCAGGGGCAGGAGCAACAGAGAGCGAAGGCGCATGGGCAGGATCTCTAAGAAAAACGGGGCCTGTTTCGGCCCCGTTCGGTTGGCTCAACGCCAGTTGTACAGCTCTTTCTCGGTCAGCGACTGCATGGCGCTGGCTTGTTCGAGGAAGGCTTTCTGCGAGGCCCAGATGCGACCATTGAGGTCGTTCTCGGCGGCCAGGCCGTTGAGCACGACTTCGGATTCCTTGCGCATGGCCTGCAGCACGTCATCCGGCAGGCGCTTGAGCTGCACGCCCTCTTTCTTCAGAGTGTCCAGCGCCTTGGCGTTGTTGAACACGTAGTCGTCCATCATGTCCAGGGTCGCGGCGCGCGCGGCTTCGACGACGATGGCCTGCAGGTCGGCTGGCAGGGCGTCGAAGGCCTTCTGGTTGACCATCGACTCGACCACCGCCTGCGGCTCCTGCCAGCCCGGGTAGTAGTAGAACTTGGCCGCCTTGTGCAGGCCGAAGGCCAGGTCGTTGTAAGGGCCGACCCAGTCGGTGGCGTCGATGGCGCCGGTCTGCAGCGAGGTGAAGATCTCGCCGCCAGGCAGGTTGACGGTGATCGCGCCGAGCTTGCTCCAGACTTCGCCGCCGAGGCCCGGCATGCGGATCTTCAGGCCCTTGATGTCGTCCAGGCTGTTGATTTCCTTGTTGAACCAGCCGGCCATCTGCATGGTGGTGTTGCCAGCGGACAGCGGTTTGACGCCGTACGGTGCGTAGGTTTCTTCCCACAGCGCCTGGCCGCCGCCGTGGCTGAGCCAGGCGTTCATTTCCAGGGTGGAGAGGCCGAACGGCACGCTGCTGAAGAACTGCGCGGCCGGCACCTTGCCCTTCCAGTAGTAGGGGGTGCCGTGACCCATTTCGGCGGTGCCGCGCGAAACGGCGTCGAACACTTCCAGGGCGGGAACCAGCTCACCGGCGGCGTAGACCTTGACGGTCAGGCGCCCGGCGCTCATGGCATTGATACGCTCGGCCAGGCGCTCGGCAGCGGTGCCCAGGCCGGGGAAGTTCTTCGGCCAGGAGGTGACCATCTTCCAGTGGATGGTTTCTGCCGGCTTGGCAGCGGCTTGTTCGCTGCCGGCCTTGTCATCCTTGCAGCCAACCAGGCCGACGGCGGCGATCAGTGCCAGGGCGGCGCCGAACAGATTGCGGCGTTTCATGTGAGCTCCTTGTGAATGGGAACGATCAGGGGGTAGGAAGCGTTATCTGATCGAGAACGGATTTATCGTTACTGACGGACATGCTGGAGAAGTACCACTGTCCCTTGAACTTGCGCAGGCGCACACTCATCAGCAGCAGATTGCCGGCGTTATTTTCGAGCAGATAACGTCGACGTTGAAACAGATCTCCAGTCGTTTGATTGGCGATCAGATGTGCCTCGTACAGGCCGTCACTTAACCAGTTGTGCAATATTTCATTGACCGGTGCGCTCTTGAAATCTTGTGCGCCCGGTTCTACGTGAGGTTTCAGAATTTTCGTCAGGCAATCGTTTGCCACTTTCTGTTTCACACAGCTGATATAGCTGGCCTCGAAAGCCTGCAGATCGCTTATGGGCTCACCTGCCCAACTGGTTTGGGCCAGCAGAGCCAGACCCAGTGCAGCCAGCATCTTGCTCATGTTCATTGCGGTCATCCTTGGTTGTGCGGATCAAATGGCTTCCAGCTTGGCGTACGCCAGCATCAGCCATTTACTGCCTTCGTTTTCAAAATTCACCTGCACCCGTGCCTGCGCACCGGCCCCCTCGAAGTTGAGGATGGTGCCTTCGCCAAACAGGCTGTGCTGTACGCGCTGGCCGAGGCTGAAGGGCGTCTGCGGCACGGCGCTGCCGGCGAACAGGTTGCTGCCACCCATGGAGCTGGTATTCACCGGGCGGCTGACGCTGTTGGAGAGGCGCACTTCCTGAATCAGTGGCGCAGGGATTTCACGGACGAAGCGCGACACCTTGTTGTAGGTCTCGCTACCGTAGAGACGCCGGGTTTCGGCGTAGCTGATCACCAGCTTCTGCATGGCACGGGTAATGCCGACATAGGCCAGGCGGCGTTCTTCTTCCAGGCGGCCCGGTTCTTCCAGGCTCATTTTGTGCGGGAACAGACCCTCTTCCATGCCCACCAGGAACACCAGCGGGAATTCCAGGCCCTTGGCGCTGTGCAGGGTCATCAGTTGGATGCTGTCCTCGTTCTCGGCGGCCTGGGTGTCCCCGGCCTCCAGCGAGGCGTGGGTGAGGAAGGCCTGCAGCGGGCTGAGCTCGTCGTCTTCGTCGTTCTCGAAGGTGCGCGCGGCGCTGACCAGTTCCTCGAGGTTTTCCACCCGGGCCTGGCCTTTCTCGCCCTTTTCCGCCTCGTGATAGGCGAGCAAGCCGCTCTTTTCGATGACCACCTGGGTCATCTGGTGCAGCGGCATGGCCAGCACCTGCTCGGCCAGGGTCTCGATCAGTTCGATAAAGCCCGCCAGCGCGCCGGACGCGCGGCCTGGCAGCACCTTGTTGGCGAGCATCAGGCGAATCGCTTCCCACATGTGCACGTCATGCGCGCGGGCGTATTCGCGGATGGTTTCGATGCTCTTCTCGCCGATACCGCGCGCCGGCACGTTGATGATGCGCTCCAGCGCCGCGTCGTTGCCGCGCCCGTCGAGCAGGCGCAGGTAGGCCATCGCGTTCTTGATCTCGGCGCGTTCGAAGAAGCGCTGGCCGCCGTAGATGCGGTAGGGGATCTTCTCGCGCAGCAGCGCCTCTTCCAGCACCCGCGACTGGGCGTTGGAGCGGTAGAGAATGGCGATTTCGCTGCGCTTGAGGCCGTCCTTGCGCAGGGCGTCCTCGATGCTCTCGACCACGTAGCGCGCTTCGTCGTGTTCGTTGAAGGCGGCGTACAGGCTCAGCGGCTCGCCGTCGCCGACATCGGTGCGCAGCTCCTTGCCGAGGCGCCCGCTGTTGTTGGCGATCAGCGCGTTGGCGGCGTTGAGGATATTGGCCGTGGAGCGGTAGTTCTGCTCCAGGCGGATGATCTCGGCGTCGGCGAAGTCCTGGTCGAACTGCTGGATGTTCTCGATCTTCGCCCCGCGCCAGCCGTAGATCGACTGGTCGTCGTCACCGACCACCATCAGGCTCTCGCCGCCCTGGGCGAGCATGCGCAGCCAGGCGTACTGTACGGCGTTGGTGTCCTGGAATTCGTCGACCAGGATGTGGCGGAAGCGCTTCTGATAGTGCTGCAGGATGCCGCCGGGGTTGTTGCGCCACAGGTCGAGGGCGCGCAGCAGCAGCTCGGCGAAGTCGATCACCCCGGTGCGCGCGCAGGCCGCTTCGTAGGCCTCATAGATGCCGCGCATGGTGGCCAGGAACAGGTCGCCGCTGGCCTGGATGCCTTGCGGGCGAATGCCTTCGTCCTTCTGCCCGTTGATGAACCACTGCGCCTGCTTGGCCGGCCAGCGCTGTTCGTCCAGGCCGAGGTCGCGGATCACCCGCTTGATCAGGCGCTGCTGATCGTCGGAGTCGAGAATCTGGAAGTTCTCCACCAGCCCGGCTTCCTGCCAGTGCGCGCGCAGCAGGCGGTGGGCCAGGCCGTGGAAGGTGCCGACCCACATACCGGCCGGGCTGTGCCCGAGCATGTCCTCGATGCGGTGGCGCATCTCGGCGGCGGCCTTGTTGGTGAAGGTCACCGACAGGATGCTGTGTGGCGACACGTCCAGGCGCTGGATCAGGAAGGCGATGCGGTGCACCAGCACGCGGGTCTTGCCCGAGCCGGCACCGGCCAGCACCAACTGATGCCCAGGCGGGGTGGTCACCGCATGGTGTTGGGCCGGATTGAGGGTTGTGAGCTTGTCGTCGAGGTCATTTTGCATCGCGGCATTCTAGGGGGCCGGGCAGGGGAGGGCAAACCGCCTGGCTGCAAAGAAACCGCCTCGGCGCAAGCGCTCATGGCTGGCCGAAGGCGATCATCTGGCCGTCCGTCGGATGCCAGGCGCAGAACACCATCGAAAGTTAGGGGCCAGCGTAAGAAATTGCCTTCATCTTGGTTGGGCGCAGCGTCTGTCTCGGGTATTCTCCGGCGACGTCAGGGGTCGGCCGGTGAAGCCTGCTCCGCCCCTAGGCAACCATTACAAGAACATCGCCTATGACCGCCACCACTAGCGCTGTACTCCATGAGGTGACGCTGGATCCGCAGCTGGTCGAACGTCAGTTCGCCACGGACATCGCCGTTGAGCGCACCCGTCTGCTCTATCAAGGCTCGCGCCTGCCCACGCTGCTGATGCTGCTGGTCGGCTTGGCCTGCACCTTGCTGATGTGGAGCCAGCAGGAGGCTCCCTTGCTGGCAGCCTGGCTGGGCTGGATGGTGCTGCTCGTGCTGCTGCGCCTGACCCAGGTGAATGCCTTCCACGATGCCCTGCCGAGCCGCCAGGCCGAGCCCTACTGGCATCGCATCTTCCTCTTCGGCGCCGGCGCCTCCGGGCTGACCCTGGCCTTCGCGGTCATAGAGTTGGTGCCAGCGGACGTGTTCTACCAGCAGGCGCTGGTCTACGGCATGATCGCCGCCGCCATTCTCAGCGCCAGTGTCGCCTACGCCGTCAGCCTGTCGGCTTTCCTGTCCTTCGCCTTGCCCTGTCTGGTGCCCTCGGCCGTCTACCTGCTGCTCAGCGAAAACAGCATGCAGCGAGGCTGGGGTTTGCTCGGGGTCATCCTCTTCCTGGCCCTGCTGATCGTCGCCTGGCAGGTCAACCGTCTGGTGCAGCGCAGCCTGTTGCAGCGTTTCCAGAACCAGGCCCTGATCGCCAACCTGGAGCAGGCCAAGCGCCAGGCCGAGGGACTCAATGGCGAGTTGGCGCGCGAGGTGGAGCAGCGTCGCCGCGCCGAGCGCGAACTGCGCCGAGCCCATGGCGAGCTGGAAATGCGCGTGGCCGAGCGCACGCTGGAGCTGGACGAGACCACCCACGCCCTGGGCAAGAGCCAGGCGCGCCTGGCCCTGGCGCTGGAGGCCAGCGAGCTGGCGTTGTGGGATTGGGATCTGCAGAGCGATCAGGTGCACCACTCGCACCTGCGCGAGCTGTTCGGGATCGAGCCCGAGCAGGTGCGCGAGATGCTGCGCGACCTCACCCCGCGCCTGCACCCCGATGATCGGCCGGCACTGCGCCGGGCACTGGTCGAGCATATGAAGGGGCGCAGCGAGGACTATCACGTCGAGTACCGCGTGCGCCATGCCGACGGCCATTGGGTGTGGATCGAAGACCGTGGCCGCGCGGTCGAGCGCGACGCCAGCGGGCGCGTGCTGCGCATGCTCGGCACGCGGCGCAATGTCAGCGCACGGCGTCAGCAGGAAGAGCAGCAGCGCCTGGCGGCCATGGTCTTCGAGGCGGCCAGCGAAGGCATCTGCATCCTTGACCCGGATTACCGCCTGCTGGCGGTCAACCGCGCCTTCAGCGCCGTGACCGGCTATGGCCGCGACGAGGTGCTGGGGCGCCGTGTTACCAGCCTGATCGGCAGCCGCGAAATGCGCTTGCAATACCAGTCGATCCGCCAGGAGCTGGACAGCACCGGCAGTTGGCAGGGCGAACTGATCGAGACGCGCAAGAGCGGCGAGCTCTATCCGCAATGGCTGCAGCTCAACCAGGTGCGCGACGCTGCCGGCCGGCCCAGCCATATCGTCGGCTTCTTCGCCGACCTCACCGCGCGGCGCGAGGCCGAGGAGCGCCTGCGCTACCTCTCGCACTACGACGACCTGACCGGCCTGGCCAACCGCAGCCTGTTCCGTGAGCGCCTGCACGAGGCCTGCCAGCGCGCGCGGCAGACGGGGCGCAGCATCGCCCTGATGCACATCGACCTGGATCGCTTCAAGTTGCTCAACGACAGCCTCGGCCATGAGGTGGCCGACCAGGTGCTGCGGCAGATGAGCCGGCGCCTGACCCAGACCGTACCGGAAGCCGACTGCATCGCGCGGCTGTCCGGCGACGAATTCGCCATCATCCTCGATGCCTACGGCAGCCTCTCCAGCCTGGCGCGGGTGGCCAGCCGGCTGCTGGCCAAGCTGCGTGTGCCGATGACCGTGGCCGGCGACGAGATGGTCATCAGCGCTTCGCTGGGCATCAGCCTGCTGCCCGATTATGCGCGCGAGATCGGCGCGCTGGTCAGCCAGGCCAACATGGCCGTGCAGCACGCCAAGCACCTGGGCGGTAACACCTTCCAGTTCTTCACCGAGAATCTGCAGGCCTGCACCCTGGAGCGCCTGCAACTGGAGAATCGCCTGCGCAAGGCGATCAATGAAGGCCAGCTGGATGTGTTCTACCAGCCCAAGCTGAACCTGCGTGACGACAGCCTCAGCGCCGCCGAGGCGCTGGTGCGCTGGCGCCATCCCGAGCTGGGCATGATCGCGCCCGGCGAGTTCATCGGTCTGGCCGAGGAAACCGGGCTGATCCTGCCCATCGGCGAGTTCGTCCTGCGCCAGGCCTGCCGTCAGGCGCGGCAATGGCAACTGCAGGGGCTGGCCGACATCCGCGTCTCGGTCAATCTGTCGGTGCACCAGTTACGCCAGGGCAACCTGGTCAGCCTGGTGCGCCAGGTGCTGGACGAAACCGGCCTGGCGCCACGCTGCCTGGAGCTGGAGCTGACCGAAAGCCAGATGCTCGACAACGTCGACAGCGTCATCGCCACCTTCCAGCAACTGCGCGATCTGGGCGTGAAGCTGGCGATCGACGACTTCGGTACCGGCTACAGCTCGCTCAGCTACCTCAAGCGCTTCCCGGTGGACTACGTGAAGATTGACCAGACCTTCATCCGCGATCTGTCCCCCGGTGGCGAAGATGCCGCGATCACCCGCGCCATCATCGCCATGGCGCACAGCCTGGAGCTCAAGGTGGTGGCCGAGGGGGTCGAGACTCAGGCGCAGATGGACTACCTCAAGAGCCAGCACTGCGACGAGATCCAGGGGTATCTGATCAGCCGGCCGCTGGCCGCCGAAGACTTCGCCGACATGCTACGCGCGCAGCTCGACGACGAGTTGCGCTGAGCGGCGTTTCCTCTCTACCCAGCCGGTAGCGGCCAGGCGCCGCAGACCGGCGCAAAGATGGCTGCCCCCTGCGGCGTGACGGGTGATGCTGGGGCTCTGGTCGTGAACAGGAGTGTGCCGATGGCCCAAGACCCGTCTCTCAATCTGGCCCAGCGCCTGCTGCTGGCCTCGCAGGGCATCACCCCGCTGGCGGTGAAGAGCGCGCTGGTGCAGCGTCTAGGCCCCGAGCAGGCGGCGCGCCTGGCGCCTCACTTGCCTCCCGAGCAATTACGCGAACTGATCCTGGCGCTGCCGGTGGCCTTCGTCGCCCGCACCGTTACCCGGCTCGATCCGCAGCGGGTGCTGCAGACCTACCTGAGCCTGCCGGACGAGTTGCACCTGGCGGTGGCACGCCAACTGTGCGCCGACGGCGCCTTCGCCACCGCTGCGCGCTATGCTGAGTGCCTGTCGCCGCGGCAGGTGAAGGTGCTGATCTACGGCATCAACGATGTCGACCATGTGCTGCAGATCGCCCGGCATATCCTCGACGTCGGGTTGATCGTGCAGAGCCTGCGAACGTTTTCCACCGCCTACCTGTGCCGGCTGACCGGGGCGGCGCTGGCCGACGACAACCTGGTACTCTGCGTGCTGGTGCTTGGCGGCCTGCCGCTGGCGCGCCAGGCCGATGTTTGCACGGCATTGCCGGAGCCGGCGCGGGCCCATGTGCTGCCCGCACTGCTGGCAGGCAATGCAGCACTGCGCGAACGCTTGCCCGAGTCGCTGACCGAAGCGCTTGTCTGAGCGGTTACTTGGCGAACAACTGGCCGATATCCTTGAACGCCTTGAACTCCAGGGCATTGCCGCAGGGGTCGAGAAGGAACAGGGTGGCCTGTTCGCCGACCTGGCCCTTGAAGCGCACGTAGGGTTCGATGACGAACTTCGTTTCACGGCTGCGCAGGCGCTCGGCCAGCGCCTCCCAATCGTCCCAGGCGAGCACCACGCCGAAATGCGGCACCGGCACGTCATGGCCGTCCACCGGATTGCTCACGGCCGCTTCCTGATAGGCCATCTTCGGCGCCTCGTGGATCACCAACTGGTGGCCGAAGAAATCGAAATCCACCCAATGCTCGCTGCTGCGGCCTTCGGCGCAGCCGAACACCTCGCCATAGAAATGCCGCGCGGCAGCCAGGTCGTACACGGGAATCGCCAGGTGAAAGGGAGCAAGGGCCATCACGGATTACCTCTGGTTGTTATGGGTAGGGCGGGTGCAACCCGCCACGGCTATTCATTGCATCAGCCTACCAACAGAGAAATTGCTGAAAAGCGAATATCCTTGCTCGCAAGCTCAAACAATTTTGATTGATCGAGGTGCTGATGCTGCGCGAGCTGAAAACCTTCGTCACCGTTGCCCGCCTGGGCACCTTCGCTGCTGCGGGTCAGCAGATCGGCCTGACTCAATCCGCCGTCAGCGCGCAGATGCGCGTGCTCGAGCAGCATCTCGGTGTGCGTCTGTTCGACCGCAGTGGCCGCGCCGCCGTGCTCAACGCGGCCGGTCGCCACGCCCTGCCGCTGGCCGAGCAGATGCTCGCGCTCTATGCACAGATGGCGCTGCCACAGGCTGCCGATCAGTGGCAGGGCGAATTGCGCGTCGGTGCCATCGCCACCCTGCAGACCGGTTTGCTCGCCGAGGCGCTGCCGCGCTTTCGCCAACTGGCGCCGCAGGTGGAGTTGAAGCTGGTGCCAGGCGTGTCGCTGCAGCTGTTCAGTCAGCTGGATGCCGGCGAACTGGATCTGGCGCTGCTGATCAAGCCGCCGTTCCCGCTGCCCAAGGAAGTGCTGGAGGTGCCGCTGGCGAGCGAGCCCTTCGTGCTGATCGCGCCGCAGGCTGTCGAAGGCGACGACCCGCTGCGCCTGCTGGTCGAGCAACCCTTCGTGCGCTATGACCGCGCTTCGTTCGGCGGGCGCCAGGTCAGTCGCTTCTTGCGTGAACAACGCCTGAACGTACGCGAGGCGCTGGAGCTGGACGAGCTGGAAGCCATCGTGCGCCTGGTGGAGAACGGCATGGGCGTCGCCCTGGTGCCACGCGCCGGTCTCTGGCTGCAAAGGCCGACCCGGCTGCGGGTGATCGAGTTGGGCGAGCTGACCTTCCACCGCGAACTGGTCGCCCTGGTGCGCCGGGCGCAGCGTCAGCCGGCGCTGGATTGCTTGTTGCAGTGCCTGAGCTCAGATGCTGGTGGCCAATAAAAATGCCGCGCAGCTTTGCAGCGGCGCGGCATCGGGTACCGCGAGTGCGATCAGCGGCGATCAGAACGCCGGGACGACGGCGCCCTTGTACTTCTCTTCGATGAACTGCTTGACCTCGGCGCTGTGCAGGGCCTTGACCAGCTTCTGCACGGCCTCGCTGTCCTTGTTGTCGGCGCGGGTCACCAGGATGTTCACGTACGGCGAGTCGCTGCCTTCGATGGCCAGGGCGTCCTTGGTTGGGTTCAGCTTGGCTTCCAGGGCGTAGTTGGTGTTGATCAGGGCGAGGTCGACCTGGCTCAGCACGCGCGGCAGGGTGGCCGCTTCCAGTTCACGCACCTTGATGCCTTTCGGGTTCTCGACGATGTCCTTCGGCGTGGCGAGGATGCCGGCTTCCGGCTTGAGTTTGATCACACCGGCTTTCTGCAGCAGCAGCAAGGCGCGGCCGCCGTTGGTGGCGTCGTTGGGGATGGCGACGATGGCGCCTTGCGGCAGCTCGCTCAGGTTCTTGATCTTGCTGGAGTAGGCGCCGAAGGGCTCGACGTGCACGCCGGCAACGCTGACGAGGTTGGTCTTGCGGCTGGCGTTGAACTCGTCCAGGTACGGCTGGTGCTGGAAGAAGTTGGCGTCCAGGTTGCCTTGCTGCACCTGCAGGTTGGGCTGCACGTAGTCGGTGAACACGCGCACCTTCAGCTCCACGCCTTCTTTGGCCAGGGCCGGTTTGACGAACTCGAGGATCTCCGCGTGCGGCACCGGAGTGGCAGCGACGTTGAGGGTTTCGGCCTGGGCCGAGAAGGCGGCGAAGGCCGCCAGGGCAGTCAGCAGTTTCTTCATTTCAAGGTTCCTTTTGGGAAGGTTATTGCGGGTCTCGCGGGTAGCGAGTCGCCGCTTATTTGCGGGAAAAGTGTATGACCAGGCGATCACCGGCCATCTGCAGCACCTGCACCAGGATCAGCAGCAGCACCACGGTCACGGCCATAACGTCCGGCTGGTAGCGCTGGTAGCCGTAGCGCACGGCCAGGTCGCCCAGGCCGCCACCGCCAACGAGGCCGCTCATGGCGGTGTAGCCAACCAGGGTGATCGCAGTGACGGTAGTGGCCGCGAGCAGGCCCGGCAGCGCCTCGGGCAGCAAGGCGCGGGTGATGATCTGCCAGGTCGTGGCGCCCATCGCCTGGGTTGCCTCGATGATGCCGCGCTCCACTTCGCGCAGCGCGGTTTCCACCAGGCGCGCAAAGAACGGCGTGGCACCGACCACCAGCGGCGGGATGGCGCCCGCGACGCCGAGCGAGGTGCCGACCAGCACTTCGGTGACCGGTAGCATCAGGATCAGCAGGATGACGAAGGGCACCGAGCGCACGACATTCACCACCAGCGACAGCACGCCATACAGCACCGATTGCTCGAACATCTGGCGCGGGCCGGTGAGGAACAGCAGCACGCCGAGCGGCAGGCCGAGCAGCACGGTGAATAGCATTGAGCCGAGCAGCATGTTCAGGGTGTCGAGGCTGGCCTGCCAGATTTCCGGCCAGAACACGTTGGGCAGCAGTTGTTCGAGCATCAGCGCAGTACCTCCAGATGCACGTCGGCGGCTGCGAAGCGCGCCAGCGCGGCGTCGACGTCACCGCCGGTCAGGGCCAGGGTGAGCTGGCCGTAGGGGGTGTCCTTGATGCGGTCGATACGCCCGGCGAGGATGCTGTAATCCACGCCGGTCTCACGTGCCACGGTGCCCAGCAGCGGTGCGTAGGTGGCTTCGCCCTGGAAAGTCAGGCGCAGAATGCGGCCTTCGACATGGGCGAAGTCGTCATGCTGTTCGGCCTCGTCGACGTGCTCGGACTCCTGCACGAAGCGCTTCGTGGTCGGGTGCTGTGGGTGCAGGAACACCTCGGCCACCGGGCCTTCTTCGACGATGACACCGGCATCCATCACCGCCACGCGGTCGCAGACGCGGCGGATCACGTCCATCTCGTGGGTGATCAGCACGATGGTCAGGCCTAGCTCGCGGTTGATCTCGGCCAGCAGGTGCAGCACGGCGGTGGTGGTCTGCGGGTCGAGGGCGCTGGTGGCCTCGTCGCACAGCAGAATCTTCGGCCGCGTGCTCAGCGCGCGGGCGATGCCGACGCGCTGTTTCTGCCCGCCGGAAAGCTGCGCCGGGTATTTGTTGGCGTGATCCTGCAGACCGACGCGCGCCAGTAACTCGGCAACGCGTGCGTCGATCTCGGCGCGGCTCAGCTCGCCGGCCAGGCGCAGCGGCATGGCGATGTTGTCGGCGACGGTTTTCGACGACAGCAGGTTGAAGTGCTGGAAGATCATCCCGACCTGCTGGCGGAAGCGGCGCAGGCCGTTGGCATCGAGGGCGGTGACATCGACGCCGTCGATCTCGATGCGCCCGCCGGAGGGCTCTTCCAGGCGGTTGATCAGGCGCAGCAGGGTGCTCTTGCCGGCGCCGGAGTGGCCGATGATGCCGAACACCTGGCCGCTGCCGATCTGCAGCGTGGTGGGCTGCAGTGCCGGAATCTCGCGGCCTGCGACGCGGTAGGCCTTGTGGACGGATTGAAACTGGATCACGCGAACGACCTTTTGGGTGTGTTCAGGGCCGAGTTCTGCGGTTGGCAAAGCGGCCTGTTGGCGCCGGATGGGCGCAAAAGGCCGCTAGTCTACCCGGCACTGTTTAGGCCGAGAAAATCTTTGTTGGCCTATGGTTATTTCAAAATGGCATTAGAAGGCCAGGCTCATTGCCGGGCCTGCTCCAGCGTCTGGCGCACATCGCTGCCCAGCGCGGGGGCATCCGGCAGCAGGCTGCGGGCCTGCCCGATGGCCTTGGCGGCGGCATCCAGATCGCCGCGCTGCAAGGCTTCGCGGCCCTGCAGCATGTAGGCATCGGCCAGTTGCCGGCGGTACTGCTGCAGGCGCTCGTCCTGGGCCGCGCGCGGCTCGAGTGCGGCGAGCTGATCACGGGCAACGTCCAGCTGCTCCTGCGCGATGCTCTGTTCGATCCGTTGGAATGCCGGGCTCAGGGCATCGGCGCTAGGTTGAGCACTCTGGCAGGCGCTCAGCAACAGCACCAGGCCAAGCGCGAGGCCGCGAAAAACGAACGACTGCATACGTTTACGTCTCGTGTTGTGCAAAAAATGCGCAATCATACCCGGTTGCCGGCGTGATTTCATGCCGCTCGGCGGTGTGGGCTGTTGTACAACCCACGCGCGTGAAGCGTCAGGCGTTGCGCCGGGGCAGGGCGAAGCTGGCGAGGAACAGGCCGGCGGCGCTGACCACGATGGACGGCCCGGCCGGGGTGTCCTGGTACCAGGACAGCGCCAGGCCGCAGCACACCGCCACCAAGCCAAGCAGGCTGGCGCCCACGGCCATCTGCTCCGGCGTGCGTGCGTGGCGCTGGGCGGCAGCGGCGGGGATGATCAGCAGCGAGGTGATCAGCAGCACGCCGACGATCTTCATCGCCACGGCGATCACCACGGCGATCAGCAGCATCAGCGCCAGGCGAATCGCCGCGACCGGCAGGCCTTCGACTCGCGCCAGCTCCTCGTGCACGGTGATCGCCAGCAGCGGCCGCCACAGCCAGGCCAGCAGCGCCAGCACCAACGCGCTGCCGCCGATGATCCAGGCCAGATCGGTGGTGCTGACCGCGAGCAGATCGCCGAACAGGTAGCTCATCAGGTCGATGCGCACGTCATGCATGAAGCTCAAAGCCACCAGGCCCAGTGACAACGTGCTGTGGGCGAGGATGCCGAGCAAGGTGTCGGAAGCCAGCGGCTGGCGCTGCTGCAGGGTGACCAGCAGCACGGCGAGCAGCACGCAGCCGACGGTCACCGTGAGGGTTGGGCTGACGTCGAGCATCAGCCCCAGCGCCACGCCGAGCAGGGCGGCGTGGGACAGGGTATCGCCGAAATAGGCCATGCGCCGCCAGACCACGAAGGAGCCGAGCGGGCCGGCTACCAGGGCCAGCGCCAGGCCGGCGAGCAAAGCGTTGAGGAGAAAGTCAGGCATCAGTGTTTACAGTTCGGGCCGTGGACGTGGGCCGGGCCATGAATGGTCAGGCCGGGCTTGACCACGCCGCCATGCAGGTCGTGATCGTGGTCGTGATGGTGGTGGTAGACAGCCAGGCTCTTGGCGTCCTGGCCGAACAGTTCGATGAAGGCTGGATCGCCGCTGACCTGTTCCGGGTGGCCGGAACAGCAGACATGACGGTTGAGGCAGACCACCTGATCGGTGGCGCTCATGACCAGGTGCAGGTCGTGCGAAACCATCAGCACGCCGCAGCCGTGACGTTCGCGCAGCCGTGAGATCAGCCGGTACAGCTCGGCCTGGCCGGCGACATCGACACCCTGCACCGGCTCGTCGAGCACCAGCAGTTGCGGCTCGCGCAGCAGGGCCCGGGCCAGCAGTACGCGCTGCATCTCGCCACCGGAAATGCTCTGCAGCGGGCTGTCGATCACTTGCTCGGCGCCGACTTCGGCCAGTGCTGCCAGCGCGCGCTTGCGATCCACCCCCGGCACCAGGCGCAAGAAGCGCAGCACCGACAGCGGCAGGGTGGCGTCGACATGCAGTTTCTGCGGCATATAGCCGATGCGCAGGCGCGGCGTGCGGCGCACATTGCCACGCTCAGGTTGCAGCAGGCCGAGCACCACGCGCACCAGCGTGGTCTTGCCGGCGCCATTGGGGCCGATCAGGGTGACGATCTCGCCAGGGCGTACGCTCAGTTCCACGTCGTCGAGCACCGTCTGGCCATTGAAGCTGACCGCAATGCCGTCGAGCCGGATCAATGCCTCGCTCATGCCTTGCCCTTGCAGCCTGCGCAGAGGCCAACCACTTCCACGGTCTGGCTTTCCACGGCGAAACCGACGCCGGCGGCACCGTCGACGATGGCCTGGCTGATAGCGGGTTGCTCCAGTTCGGTTGCCGCATGGCACGCCCGGCAGATCAGGAACTGGCCCTGGTGCGAATGCTCCGGGTGGCTGCAGCCGACGAAGGCGTTGAGCGAAGCGATGCGGTGCACCAGGCCGTTTTCCAGGAGGAAATCCAACGCGCGATAGACCGTAGGTGGCGCAGCGCGGCGGCCGTCTTCATCGCTCAATACGCCGAGGATGTCGTAGGCACCGAGCGGCTTGTGGCTGGCCCATACCAGCTCCAGCACACGCTTGCGCAGAGCGGTCAGGCGCAGCCCTTGGCGCGCGCAGATGGCTTCGGCTTCGGCCAGCGCATGGCTGACGCAGCGGGAGTGATCGTGGGGGCGTGCAGCCAGGGGAGTGTCGGTCATGGGCAAGGACGGCGCTGGTAAGAGACGTTATTATGTTACCCGTTCAATCCCGCTTGAGTATGCCCCGTGTCGCGTCTTTTCTGTCTTATCGCCCTGTTTTTCGTCGCCAGCACCCAGGCCGAGGTGCGCGTTCTGACCAGTATCAAGCCGCTGCAACTGATCGCCGCAGCGGTGCAGGACGGCGTCGGCGAGCCTGAAGTGCTGCTGCCGCCTGGCGCCTCGCCACACCATTACGCGCTGCGCCCATCCGACGTACGGCGGGTGCGTGATGCTGACCTGCTGTACTGGATCGGCCCGGACATGGAGGCCTTCCTGCCGCGCGTGCTGGGCGGGCGCGACAAACCGCAGGTGGCGGTGCAGGATCTGCCCGGCATGAACCTGCGCCGTTTTGGTGAGGGCCAGGACGAGCACGACCACGACGAGCACGCTCATGAGCACGCCAATACCGACGGGGAACACGACCACGATCATCGCCCCGGCAGCCTGGATGCCCACCTCTGGCTGCTGCCGGCCAATGCACGGGTGATCGCTGCCCGCATGGCCGCCGATCTGAGCCAGCTGGATGCGCCCAACGCACAGCGCTACGCCGCCAACCTGCAGGCGTTCGAGCGGCGCCTGGATGCGCTCGACACGCGCATTCGCCCGCAAATGACGGCCCTGCACGGCAAGCCCTACTTCGTCTTCCACGAGGCCTTCGACTACTTCGAGGCTACCTATGGCCTCAAGCATGCTGGCGTCTTCAGTGTGCTCACCGAAGTGCAGCCCGGCGCCCAGCATGTCGCCGCCATGCGTGAGCGCCTGCAACAGACTGGCCCAAGCTGCGTATTCAGCGAACCGCCGCTGCGCCCACGCCTGGCTGAAACCCTGACCGCCGGCCTGCCGGTCAAACTGGCCGAACTCGACGCCCTGGGCGGCACCTTGCCGGTCGACGCCAGCGGCTACGAACATCTGCTGCAGAACCTGGCCAACGGCCTGAGCGAGTGCCTGAATAGCCTGTAGGGCACGCGTTGGAGAAGCCAGCGGCAGACCCTGTGTAGGAGCGAATTCATTCGCGATTGACGCGGCCCCGGATTGCATCCAGAGCATGGGCTGGCCAGGCTTTTGTGGGAGGGGCTTCAGCCGCGACCCGCCCAGCTACGAACTGTAACCACCGCCTCGTTGCCGCTCGCAGGCGCAAACCACTAGCAGGCCGTTGAAAAACGTAGGCGAGGCAGGCAAGACAAGGCAAAAACAGCCGAAAAAGCGCAGTTTACGTGCTGTAAATGAGCATTTTGAGGCTGTTTTTAACGCAGTATTGCCAACGTAGGTAGTTTTTCAACAGCCTGCTAGGCTTGCGCTTTTGCCGCGAGCGCCCGTTATGCCGTCCATCGCACCTCGCCCGTCCAACTCCATACTGGTGCTGCTGGCCTCGCTCTATTGCGCGCAGGGCCTGCCCTCCGGTCTGATCGGCCATTCACTGCCGGTGCTGCTGCGCCAGCATGGCGTCGACCTGGCGCTGATCGGCCTGCTCAAACTGCTGGCCTTGCCCTGGCTGCTGAAAGTGTTCTGGGCGCCCTGGATCGACCGCTTGGCCTCGCCCCGAATGGGCCATCACCGTGGCTGGATCCTGCCGCTACAAGGCGGGGTAATCACTTGCGTTGCCGTGCTGGCGCTCTTGGCGCCGCAGACCCTGTTCGGCGCCGGCCTGTGGTGGTTACTCGGTCTGCTGCTGTTGATCAACCTGCTGGCCGCCACCCAGGACGTGGCCACCGACGGCCTTACCGTACGCCTGCTGCCCGAACGCTGGCGCGGTCTGGGCAACAGCCTGCAAGTGGGCGGCTACAAGGTCGGCATGATCGTCAGCGGCAGCGGCCTGCTGCTGGTGATCGACCCGCTGGGGTGGAACCTGGCGCTGGGTTTGTTGGCTGGCCTGATCCTGCTGATGACCGTGCCTATATGGTTTTTCCCCGAACGCCGCGTCTTGCCCTTCCAACCCGCCCAGGCGGAACGCGCCTTCGGCCCACGCCTCTTGCTCGACCATTATCGCGGCCTGTTGGCGCAGCCCGGCATGTTGCTGTGGCTGGCGGTGGTGCTCACCTTCAAGCTCGGCGACTCGCTCGGCTCGCCGATGATCAAGCCAATGCTGGTGGATCAGGGCTGGAGCACCGCAGCGCTCGGCCAACTGACCCTGATCAGCAGCCTGGCCGGCATCGGCGGCGCCTTGCTCGGCGGCCTGCTCTACGCCCGCATCGGCGTGCTGCGTGCGCTGATTTTGTTCGGCGCCCTGCAGGCCATCGGCATCGCCGCATTGGCCTTGCTGGTGGGGCAGGGCGCCAATACCGGCCTGGTCTATGCCGTGACCCTGTTCGAGCAAGTGGCCGACGGTATGTCCACCGTCGCCCTGTTCGCCGCCATGATGCGCATGTGCCGCCCCGAACACGAAGGCGCCGATTTCACCCTGCAGGCTTCGGCGCAGGTGCTGCTGTCCGGCGTCGTTGGCGCCAGCAGCGGGGTGCTGGCGAAGGTGCTGGGGTATGAGGGGTTGTTCGTTGGGGCAGGAGTGCTGGGGTTATTGGTACTGCTGACCGTGCTGGCGCATGCCCGGCGCGAAGCAGCTAATAAAGGTGCTCGGCTCCGGCCCTGATGCTTTTCGCACCTTGGCAAATTATCTCGATGATAGGGCGTTGCTGGTCGCTCTGGCGGAAGGCTCTACTGGGACTGGACTTCGCCACCTAGGTCGGATTCTGTCCGTCGGCAACTGTTGTGCTCTCTAGCCATTACACCTCTCCGCGTAGACGCCTCTCACGCTCTTGGCGTTGTTCGCGCCTTCTTGCCGGGCTGAAGGGTGGATCGCCAATGGTAATCATCGGCGGTATGCGGATGTGTTGTGTCGCAGGCAGTCGAGCGACTCTGTTCAAAACGGAATACACCGACTCCGCACTGCGTTTGGTGTTGATCTGCAGGTGAGGCTTTTCGCCGTATGGCACTTTCGTTTTGATGATGTAGCTACGAAACCATGTGGTGCCATATCGGCCCATATCTCGATAATGGTCAAGAGTTACCAGCTCAGTGATCTCCCGGTAAGGAACGAAAATACTGGCATGGGCCGTCAGGTCTTGCGCTTGGCCGATGGCCAGATGAAGCCCCTCAGCGTCGAAGTGGGCCTCGTAGGCGGTGTCGGGAAATATCCAGTTCGCGATGACCAACACAATGAGCGGATACCCCAGCATCAAGCAGAACAATGTGACCGTGAGTTCTGCACCATCAGTCCACCATGACGCTATAAAAGCCAGAAGAAGCACTAACCACCCCCATCTCAACCCATGAGCAATGGGCGTAGTAGAGGGGCGTTCGATCATCGAAACACTACCAGCGTCATCGACGGTGAAAATGCTATCCGGGAAAACCTTTATCAGTGCATTCATAGCGCTAAGTGGCCGTGCGAGGTGGGGGCCAGAAAACGGTGTAACCGCACTGGTTGTGGTTCTGAAATAGGTGATCTCTTGCGATGCGATTCTCGGTCGCCTTCCCTTTTGCTACTTACGCCTTTTGCAGGCCAGTTTGTGGCGCGTTATCCGCTGCTTGGTTGATGAGCGCATTGGCTTCCGCCAGAAAATTCTCTGTGAGAGACTCATTACTCAGAAAGAAGCGTTGATTGTCTTCCTTCATATCGATCGTCAGTGACTTGAAGAATGGATTGCGTCGAACGCGGATTTTCTTGATGTCACTGGCACGAAGCAGTTCGTTGCGACGGTAGGACTCGGATTCGTCATCATATTGGATTCCGTTATCCGTCAATGAAATACGAACATATTGGTCGCGACGACCTAATGTGGACGCACTAACTAGTATGACGTTTGCGGTCAGCGATAGTCCGAGAGGCCAACCCAGCACGTACTCATCCAGATTGCCAAAAGGGAAAAATACAAGAAATAGCTGCGCGCTTGTGACGGCGGCGCTGAACATTGTCCAAGACAGCACGCTGAGGTATTGGGCATGATTCCAGGTGGCTTGTTGCATGGTCTTTCCTTGACTCCGTTAAGTTTATGTACGGATTTATACGTCCAGCCCACGTTCACGCTCCAAATCGATAAGGCGCGTAGTAGGACCGTTTGGCTGTAGGCGTTCTGTGACGATCTCTGGCCAGCGATTACGGGAGCGGCGCTTGGCGATGTTGTAGGTGAGCTCCTGCAGCCAGTTCATCGGGTAGAAAAGTAGGTGCCCCAGATAGAGAATCGCATCAGTCCACTCCAGGTAGTTCTTGCCCTCGTTGGCTGCTTTTTTCTCAGCAATCTTTTGCCGCCGGAAGGCAAGAAAGCCTGTGGGTTTGGTATGGGCAGAAAGCATTTCCTTGACGTAGGCATCGGAGTCGCTGCGCTGGCCGTTCTCATCGAACCAGGGTCCATTGTCCATATAGGCGCGTAGCCATTCCCAAAGGCCTTTCTGCATTTGCAGGGTTTTGCCCATCGGTAGGCCAAGGCTTATCAGCAACGCGTTATCGGGCTCGCCGAGGCGTCGTACGAGAATTTCCAGTGAGGCATTTCGCATACCACCGGTATGTGGGCCAACCATAACAAACTCGCCTGCCAGCGCCTGTATACCGTCCCAAGGGCTGTGGTACAGATTGCCATTGTGATCGAAATAGACCTCTCGGGTGCGGCGGTTGAAGAGTATCGGCAAGGGGAGTGGACGGCGGGTTTCCCACAGGAACGGAATAACGAAAAGAGCGGCTGCTAAGATTACTCCTGTCAAAATGCCATCTGTATTTCCGCTCAGGATGAGGATGGAGCACATGAGAAGCGCCGTTACCCCACCAACTCCCCCCAGTGCTCCAGTTAACATTCCCCTGTCGGAGTCCCCGCCATTCTTGATGGCCAGATAATGCTCGGTATGTTCATCGGTAACGAACATTTCCCACGGTTTTTCTCCAGTGGGCTCGTCGGCTCGTAAGAGCGCGCTGCGGGACTGCTCGAAGCGAGTACGGGCTTGTTGGATCAGGTCGCTTACAGCCATGCGAGCTCCTTGATTTCTATGGCTGGGAGGGTTACTCCCTCGACGGGCGAATAGCTAAGTTCGCCATGAATGGCATCTAGTTTGTCACCATTCTCCTCGTGATAAACGCGACGGTAGACAGCAACACCAGGCTCGGGTTTAACCCGTGTGCCGCCGTGCTGATCGAAGTCCTTCCCGGTCCATTCCACGGCTTTGCGTGTACCGCCCCAGCCCAAGAAGCTGCCCCAAGTTTCGTGTCCTTTGAAATGGATCATTTCATCAGTCAGTGCGCTCTTGCCTGGCAGTCTTAGCAAGACGTAGGTGATAGTTTGCATGCCACTATATGGATTCAATTCATTGAGACGGTAAGCCTCGAAACTGATGGGGAATACTACCTTGTAAAACTCGGTCATCGACTTTTCGTAGCTGTTCGACCAATCAGCAGGCCGGGTGCCGAATCGGGTACCTTTGACCCATGCTTCAAGAGGTGTGTCCTGGGTGTGTTGGCGGGCAATTACTCCGCCGACGATCAGGATGGTCCACCCCAGAGCGCGGGCGGCCAGGTGTGGCGCCACGCTAACGCCGCGGCCTATGACCGCAGCCTCGCCAGCGATAACTGCGGCGCGTGCGGCACGTATAGCCCGGAAGCTCTGCACGTAAAGGCGCAGGCTAGCGGCGGAGGCCAGGGTCAATCCTGCATTGATAGCTGTGGTATCTAAGTCGCCGGCTTTGTAGGCCTCTAGCGCCTCGATGCCGTAGACCAATACGTCGAAGCCAGAGGTTACCGATTGTAGGATCGATGCTCTAGCGCCTACCCCCAGTGCATCAGTCAAAGCTTTCTGCGAAGCGATGTGCCTGGCACCATTGAGCTTGACTGCTGCTTCCCAGTCGACTTCCGAAACTTTTTGTAAGGTCGCTGCGATTGCGCTAGAAACTCCAAAAGTTCCTCCCACAAAACTCAGCCAGTTTTTCCCCGATTGCTTTTCAGTTAGCTGTACCCCGCCCCATATAAAATTCACCCCTGCCATCAGCGCTACCGAGCATTTGATAGGTGATTTTTCTAGCGCTCCTTTGCCGAGATCGAGCATCCTCTTGAGGTCGACATCCGTCGCCATGTGGGTAGGTAGGGGCGGTAAGTCCTTGGCCGGTAGCAGGCGGAAGAAAGGTAGTGCATCGCTGACCGCAACACTGAGCTGTGTGGGTTTTAGACGGGCTGGCAGATTAGGGCGTGTGCCCATCAGGTCGCTCATCCATTCGCCGAGTTGCCGCTGACTGACGGCCTCGATAGCCAGGCGCTGCTGGCTTCGCGCCAAAGCTGCGGCGAGGTAGAGGCGCCCGGCGCTCTTGGAACCGTCGTCGGCTTTCTGCAGGCCCAAGCCCATGATAGGTGCGAGCGCTGTAAACAGAGCCTCCAATGGCGAGCCCAGAATATGCCGACCTAGTTTATCGGCTGCCTGGTTCAGCAATTGCGCTAGTCTGCGTGCTTCGTTCAGCGCGCTTGCACCGTTGTCCCTTACGCCGTCAGCCAGCCCTACCAGGGAATTGATTTCACCGACACCGAGGCGTTTGCCCAAGCCCAGTAATGCCCAAACCAGCCAGGGTTTACCCTCTTGCTGTTGGAGTGTTAAGGCATTGGCTATTGCTTTGGCCCCTGGGCCGGTTGTCGCCGGGCCAAGACAGGCTGCAGCGAAGTGGAGTTCTAGCTCCGCACGTGGATCGGGTTGGGTGATGTCGAAATGGCCACAGGCAGTATCCAGGCTGGCAGGGCCGCGCTGAGCTAGGGTATTTAGCCAGGCTGACCAAAGCTCACTGAGACGGCGCACATCGGCGTTGTATTCTTCCTCTTCTTGCGTTTGCTGCTGCCAGGTAGTTTGTAGCTTGCGGTAATTGGTGATGCTGCGCAGTTGGCCGCCGATTTGCGGATCGCCTTCTGCCAGAGATTTGAGTACGCCTGCCATGGCCCAGTCTTCGCCATGGATTTCACGCGTCACTTTGAATGTCTGCTGACGAGCGCGAAGCAGCTTGGCTAGATCAAGCAATACGCCCCACGGGTCGTCGATCAAGGCATAGGCTTGTTGCTCGCAGCGCTGCATGTCGTCGAGCAGCTTTGGCCAGGCTGGACGGTGACTGGTTGAGGGTTCACAACTCCAGCCATACCAGTTTGCATCCATGTAGTCGCCGATATGTTCGTGGATCGTGCGAGCTTGGCCGCTGAATGGTGCTGCTCCAGGGGTGATGGTACGCATCACGCGCTGACGTACATCCTCTTTTCCCTTGGCTGAATTGAACTGGCTATCGCTCCACTGGCGAGGCGACCACGCCAGCATGGCCGGTGTTCCTGCGGGAAGGAGTAAATAGGGCAGGCTACGCCCGTCGATGACTTTGCCGCCGCGAGCTGTTTGGGTAAAGGCAGCCGCGCTGACACTGTATTCAACCAATTGTTTTAGGCCGCTCTGCCAGACGTACAGCCAGCCATCGCGTAACAGGCGGGCGGTGTAGTTCAGCGGACGGCCCTTTAGTGGCTCGAAGTAATCGCCTATAGCAGGAAAGTCTCCCTGTACAGCTGGCAAGCCATAGGCGCTGGTATCCACTGTTAGGGTCGGGCCAAGCGCATAGCGTAGCGGGAGCACAGCGCTAAGCAGGGGGCATCCAGCGACCGTCAAGCTAGATGGGGAGGGAGTTTGAGCAGTCATAGAAGAGCCTCCTGTGCCGTGTCGTCCTGTTCGGCAAGTGCTTCCAGCAGTTGCCAGTCGAGCGTCATTTGCGCGGCGAGACCCAGTTCGGCTGGCGCGCCATCTTTCTCGGGCTGTTCGTTTTGCCAAGCACAGCAGATAGTGCCTTCGTGATGAATCCAGATGCGTGAGATTCGGTGCCAGAATCCCACCGGCCATTGCCCTTCGCGCCGCCATGCCTGATACAGAGGCCGGGCGTCACCCAGGCGTAGCCAGAGTTCGCGATGTTCTGGGGTGAGGATGCGCAGGCGGCGCTGCAGTATGCGCTGCAGATCGTCCATCGAAGCATCGCTTTCCAGCCAGAGACCATCCTTGATTTCGGTTCCGTGTCTCCAGGCGTCATAGGCCATGCTGCCAACCGGAGCATCCAGCAAAATCGGGCCAGCGTCCGCTATGGGCTCATAGGCTGTACCGAGCAATAACGGTCTTGGTTGATGGCTAGGGAAGCACTGATAAAGCCACGCCGTCGCGCTCTCGTAACGAGCTCCGTCTAGCAGAATGGCACCGTTTCCATTGGGCATTGGGGCGCTCATGCCTTATCTCCCTTTGCCGCCTTAGCGGCTTCGCACACCTCACATACGCCAGCTCGGGTGCTGCGAAACAGCATGTTTTGTTTGACTAGGGCTTCCAGTGGAATTCCCGGTATATCCGCATCTGCCGGCCTCACCGCCCCTGGCAGGATGGGCGCCGCCCCCGAGCCATTGCCCGGCGCGCCGCCGGAGTTGATCTTGATCACCGGCCCCACCAGGGTCACGCCGCCGCCGTCGAGCTTGATGAAGCTGCCGCCGCCCTTGAGGGTCAGTTCGCTACCGGCTTCGAGCACGACTTTCAGGCCGCTGGAGAGGTGGATTTCCTGGCCGGCCTGGATGAACTGGCCGTTGCCGAGTTTGATGTGCTGGCTGTCGCCCACCGTGAGGTGGTCGTTGGCCTTGATCTCGGTCTTGCGGTCGGCGTGGGTGGTGCGGTGTTCTTCGGCCTTGAAGTGGCTGTAGGCGTTGGCTTCGACCGTGTCGTGGCGTTCGTTGCCAACGCGGATCTTCTGGTCATGCTCGATGTTCTCGTCCCAGTCACGCTGGGCGTGTACGTAGATTTGCTCGGCGCCCTTGCGATCCTCGATGCGCAGTTCGTTGTAGCCGCCACCGCCGGGGCTGCTTAGGGTCTTGAAGACGCTGCGGGTCTTGTTCGCCGGCAGGTCGTAGGGCACGACGTGTTCGGCGTGATAGAGGCAGCCGGTCAGCAGCGGTTGGTCGGGGTCGCCTTCGAGGAAGGTGATCAACACTTCCATGCCGATACGCGGGATGGTGATGGCGCCGTATCGGTCACCGGCCCAGCTGGAGCTGACGCGTAGCCAACAGCTGGTTTTCTCGTCGGCCTGGCCTTCGCGATCCCAGAAGAATTGCACCTTCACCCGGCCATATTCGTCGCAGTGGATTTCCTCGCCCGCCGGGCCGGTGACCACGGCGCTCTGGCTGCCAAGGATGCGCGGTTTGGGGTGCTTTAGTGGCGGGCGATAAGACACGCCCCAGGGCGTGGCGGTAAAGCGGTTGCGATAACCCTGGGTGAAACCGTCGGCAGGTTGGGTGTCGCTGGTGACGGACTCTTCCAGCACCTGCGGCTGCTTGCCTTCGTGCTGCACGTCGGTGAGCAGCCAGAGCTGGTTCCACTCGCTGCGCGGGTGTTCGGTCAGGTCGAGGAAGTGGCCGCTGACCAGAGTCGGCGAGTCGCCGTCACCCTCGGCCAGTTCGAAGTCGTGGCGGTGGCGCTCCAGCGCGCGCTTGGCCAGGTGTTTGCCACGCTCGCGGTCGGTGTAGCGTCCGGGGTAGTCGTAGTCTTCCAGTTTGGGCTGGGCATCGCCGTCTGCCTTGGCTTCCAGTTGCAGGCGCGGCTTCTCGAAGTCGTAGTCGCGGCGGGTGACCTGGCTGGTGCGGGTTTCCACCCGGGCGCCGAAGTGCTTGACCACCGGGTCGTCGGCCACCAGGCCGGTGTCCTGCTGGTAGGCCAGCGGCGCCAGGCGCGGGAACGGCGTCTGGTCGTCGCCGAAGGTGAGGATGTGGCCCTCGGCGCTGTGCTGGAAGTGGTAGTGGATGCCTTCCTCTTCGCACAGGCGCTGGACGAAGTGCAGGTCAGTCTCGTCGTACTGCACGCAATACTCGCGCTCGGGGTAGATCGAGCCGAGTTGGAATTGGTAGGCGTCGGCCTGGATGCCGTGCTCTTCGAGCACCTGGCTGATGATCTTCTCCACCGTCAGGTGCTGGAAAATGCGCTGGTTGGTGCGGTGCACCAGGTAGGCGAGTTGTGGCACCAGGGTCAGACGGTAGCGGGTGATGCGCTTGCCGGATTCGCCCTGGGCGATGCGGTGGATGATGCCGTGAATGCCGGCGCCGTTCTGGTCGAAGGCGAGGAAGGCGCGCTGATGCAGCAGGCTCTCCAGGTCGAGGTCAGGCCGTTCGCTGATCAGTTCCACCGCGAAGGCGTAAGGCTGACTGATCGCCTCGCGCCCGCTGAATTCGAGCACCTGCAGGTCGTGTTCGACGCCTTCGATGCTCAAGCTGAAATGGGTCTGGTTGGCCTGGGCGAACATTCGTTGTTCCTCTCGATCATTCCATGATGGGCGCGGGGCGCGCTCCAGGTTGTAACCGAATCGGCCGCGCCTTGCTGGCAACGGTCGAGGTTTTCGGCAACTGGCCGGCGCAAGCCATGCGCGGTTTGCCGAAATGCAACGGCCAGGACGATGCCTGGCCGCTGCGGTGACGCGGAGGCGATCCCGGCTTACGCGGAGATCGGGGTACGCCAGTCGTCGGAGCCGGAAGTACCGGAGACTTCGTGGGTCCAGACGATTTTGCGGTAGGTGAAGTAGACGTCTTCCAGGTGAGTGAAGTGCGCCATGTTCGGATCCTGGCAGTTCGGCATGCGCGACTGAACGTCGACGATCACGGCGTCTTCCAGTTCGATGGTGAAGTAGTGCTCCTGGGTACCGGTGGAGGAGGTGCGGTACCACTCCAGACGGCACTTGTTCAGACGCTCACCGGAGGTCAGGGCGTTGAAGATCAGCGGCGAGGACTTGTCGAAGACCTTGGTGATCATCAGCGGCTTGTGTACGCGCTGGCCGGTCGGTTGGCCGGACTGCGGGTCACGCGGGATGATGACCTGGTGGTTGTAGGCTTGAACCAGAATCTGGTCTTCATGACCTTCCTGGAAAATGTTGCCGACCGAGTCCTCGGTGAAGGTGCCAGCGGTGATCAGACCTTGTTTGGTGCCTTCGAGGGACAGATACGCGGGTGTTGGCATGAGTGCTCTCCTTGCCTGGGTCATGGATCGTGATCGATCCGGGAGCCTGGACTAAAGCGAGGGGCATGCCAGAAATATAAAGTTGTTTATAAACAGCAACTTGGCGTGACCGAAAAATGGCTGGTGGTCACGCTGAGTATCCGGTCACGTTATATTGCGCAACAAGTTGCGCAGCGCTGTGCAGGTTGTTGCGCAGTCTTCCGAAGGCCCCGCCGTTGCTGGGCTGGAGCCTATCAGCAGGCCCTTTTCCCGTTGTTCCGTGCGCAAGAATCTGCCAGCTGCGTTCACTCTGCCCAGTGTCGGCCATGGCGTTCCAGCAGGTGCTGCAACTGCTCTGGGCCATCGCTGCCGGCCGGGTAGGGGCGTGGGCTCTGATAGTGCTGGTGCCAGCCCTGGAGAATCGGGTCGACCCAGCGCCAGGCTGCTTCCACCTCGTCACGGCGCATGAACAGCGTCGAGTCGCCCTCGATCACGTCCAGCAACAGGCGTTCGTAGGCGTCCCAGCGGCGTTGCTGGTTGAAAGCGTTGGCCAGGTTCAGATCCAGTTCCACGGGCTTGAGGTGCATGCCCTTGCCGGGGTTTTTGGCCATCAGTTGCAGGCTGATGCGCTCTTCCGGCTGCAGGCGAATCAGCAACTGGTTGGCTTCCCCCTCGGCGAACAGGCGATGTGGCACGGGCTTGAACTGGATGAGGATTTCCGAGGTCTTGCGCGCCAGGCGCTTGCCGGTGCGCAGGTAGAAGGGCACGCCGGCCCAGCGCCAGTTGTCGATCTCCACCTGCACGGCGACGAAGGTTTCGGTGTCGCTGTCGTTGTCGACGTTCTTCTCGAAGTAGTAGGCCGGCACGTCCTGCCCGCCGATCTTGCCGGCGGTGTACTGGCCGCGCACGGTCTTGTCCTGTACGTCGAGGCCGGAGATGGGTTTGAGCGCTTCGAGGATCTTCACCTTTTCGTTGCGCACTGCTTCGGCGTCGAAGCGCACCGGCGCTTCCATCGCCACCAGGCAGAGCAGCTGCAGCAGGTGGTTCTGGATCATGTCGCGCATGGCACCGGCATGATCGTAGTAGCCGCCGCGGTTTTCCACACCGAGGGTTTCGCACACGCTGATCTGCACGTGGTCGATGTGACCGGCGCGCCATACAGGCTCGAACAGGGCATTGGCGAAGCGCAGGGCCATGAGGTTCTGCACGGTTTCCTTGCCCAGGTAGTGGTCGATACGGAACACCCGGGACTCGTCGAACACGGCGCCGATCGCGGCGTTGATCGCTTGCGCCGATTCCAGGGAATGGCCGATCGGCTTTTCCAGCACGATGCGCGACTGTGGCCCAGCCAGGCCGGCGTTGGCCAGGTGCGAGGCAATATCCTGAAACAGACTGGGCGCGGTGGCGAGGTAGTACACACGCACCCGCTCGGCATTGCCGAGGTGGCGGGCCAGACGCGAGAAATCGGCACTCTGCGCTGCATCCATGCCGAAGTAGTCGAGGCGTTCGGCGAAGCTGCGCCAGGTCTCGGTGTCGAAATCGGCGCGTGCCACCTGGGCGCGGCAGCGACGTTCGGCCAGATCCTGGTAGGCCTCACGGCTGTAGGCCGTGCGGGCGAGGGCGATGATGCGCGTTTCGCGATGCAAGCGTCCGTCGCGATGCAGGTGGTAGAGCGCCGGCAGCAGCTTGTGCAGGGCCAGATCGCCCGTGCCGCCAAAAACCAGCATGTCGCAGGGAATGCTCAATGGGGGGACTCCGACTCGGTTAAAACTGTGCGTCGGCATGCGCCGTGTAGTATAACTACAAGGTCACTACAACCGTCGTTTACCGATCATAACCGAGCCTCGCTCGATCAGGGGCCTGCGGTTGACCCTTTCTTCGAAGAGCCGAATGCCGTGAATCTGTTGCAACACATCGCCCAGTCGCGCCACCTGCTGCGCAAGTCCGAGCTCAAGGTGGCCGACCATGTCCTGCTCGATCCCGCATCGGTCATGCACAGCTCCATGGCCGAGCTGGCGCACAGTGTCGGCATCAGCGAGCCGACCATCGTGCGCTTCTGTCGTGCCATCGGTTGCAGCGGTTTCCAGGATCTCAAGCTGAAGCTGGCACAGAGCCTGGCGGCGGGCGCCAGCTTCGGGCAGTTCGCCATCCATGAGGATGATTCGGTCGCCGACTTCAGTCTGAAGATCTTCGACACCACCCTGCATACCCTGATGGAAGTGCGCGAGAAGCTCGATCCCGAGGCTCTGCAGCGGGCCATCGCCGCCTGCTCCAATGCGCAGCGGGTGGAATTCTACGGCTTTGGTGCGTCCGGTGCGGTGGCGGCCGATGCCCAGCACAAGTTCTTCCGTCTGCTGCTCAATGCCGCGGCCTACTCCGACCCGCACATGCAGGCGATGAGTGCGGTCACCCTCAAGCCGGGTGATGTGGCTGTGTGCATTTCCCAGTCCGGTCGCTCCAAGGATCTGCTGATCAGCGCCAACCTGGTCCGCGAGTCCGGCGCCAGCCTGATCACCCTGTGCCCGAGCCAGACGCCACTGGCGGAGCTGTCGACCGTCAACCTGGCCATCGACGTGCAGGAAGATACCGAAATCTACACCCCGCTGACTTCACGTATCGCTCACCTGGTGGTAATCGACGTGCTGGCCATGGGCGTGGCCATGGCGCGCGGGCCGAGCCTGGTCAACCACCTCAAGAGCGTCAAACGCAGCCTGCGCAGCCTGCGCCTGTCGCCCAAGTCGCTGCGTAGCAGCGAGGACTGACGCGCAGGCGAGCGTCACCGAGCCTTCATAGAGTCGCCGTCAAAGCGTCATCTACCCGGAGCAAGCTGAGGCCTCCAGTCCTCGTTCCGGGAGAACCGAGATGCCTCGTATCTTCGATGACGCGCAACTGAATACCCAGGCCGACGCCAAGACGCGTCGCAAGCTGCAGGATCAACGACGCATGACCTATCGCCGGGCCATTGAGCACTACGCCGAGCAGTGTCGTCTGCAGCGCGAACTGGCCGACTTCCCCGACCTGGTGCCGGCCGGTTATCTGGTTGGCGAGGCACGCCTCCAACGCAGCGCGGCCTGAGTGCCATGGGCGCTGCAGCCAGGGTAATTGCCTGATTCTGCGGACTTGTTGCCCGGTTCTGCCGATCTGCCCGCTTGGCCAAGACAGCCAGGCGGCGGCCCTCTAGAGTGATGGTCTGGCCCCGTCCGTGCGGGGCGAACTTCGGCCTGGGTGCCGGAAGCAACCCATACCATCAGCATAAGGTGGGCAGACCATGATTACCCTGAACCTCAATGGCACCGACCATCAATTGGACGTGGCCGATGACATGCCGCTGCTCTGGGCCTTGCGCGATGTCGCCAATCTCACCGGCACCAAGTACGGCTGCGGCATGGCGCTGTGCGGCGCCTGCACGGTGAATGTCGAAGGCCAGCCGACCCGCTCCTGCGTGACGCCGGTTTCGGCCGTTGTCGGCAAGCGCGTGACTACCATCGAGGCCGTCGGCGAAGACGTCGTAGGCAAGGTCGTTCAAGAAACCTGGCGTCAGCTCGATGTGGTGCAGTGCGGCTACTGCCAGTCCGGGCAGATCATGGCCGCCACGGCGTTGCTGAGCAGCAACAAGGCGCCGAGCGACGCGGATATCGATGCAGCCATGAGCGGCAATATCTGCCGCTGCGCCACCTATGTGCGGATTCGTGCCGCTATCCATCAAGCAGCCGAACAACTGGCCTGAGGAGGCGCATCATCATGGGCAAGATCGAAACCCCCGATAGCGCCGCTCGCGGCATCCTCAACGTCAGTCGCCGTGGCCTGCTCAAGGGCGCGGGTGGCTTGGCGCTGGGCATTTTCTTCGCACCGCTGATGCGTGGTAGCGAGGTTTTGGCAGCCGGCGCACCATTGGAGCCGAACGCCTTCGTGCGCATCGACCTCGATGGCACGGTGACCGTACTGGCCAAGCATCTGGAAATGGGCCAGGGCAGTTACACCGGCCTGGCCACCTTGCTGGCCGAAGAGCTGGATGCCGACTGGGACAAGGTGCGCGTCGAAGGCGCGCCGGCTGATGTGAAACGCTACAACAACCTCGCCTTCGGCCCGATGCAGGGCACCGGCGGCAGCACGGCCATGGCCAACTCCTGGGAGCAGATGCGCAACGCAGGCGCCACGGCCAAGGCCATGCTGGTGGCGGCTGCGGCGCAGCGTTGGGCCGTGCCGATCAGCGAGATCAGCGTCAGCCAGGGCGTGGTCAGCCACGCCGGCTCCGGGCGCAACGCCAGCTTCGGCGAGTTGGTCGAGGCGGCGGCCGCACTACCGGTGCCCGAGCAGGTGCAGCTCAAGGAACCCAAGGACTTCAAGCTGATCGGCAAGCGCGAATTGCGCCGCAAGGACAGCCACGGCAAGACCGATGGCAGCGCCGTCTTCACCCAGGACTTCAAACTGCCGGGCATGCTGGTGGCGATGGTCGCCTACCCGCCGCGTTTCGGCGGCGTGCCGCGCTCGGTCGACAGCAGCAAAGCCAAGGCCGTGCGCGACGTGGTCGAGGTGGTGGAGTTCCGTGACCTGCCGCATGGCCGCGCCGGCGTCGCCGTACTGGCGAAGAACACCTGGGCTGCGCGCCAGGGCCGCGACGCGCTGGTGATCGACTGGGACGAAAGCCAGGCCTTCACCCTCGGTAGCGAGGAAATCTTCGCCCAATACCGGGAGAGCGCCGCCAAGCCAGGCTTGCCAGCGGCCCGCCAGGGCGACGTCGATGCGGCGCTGGCCCAGGCCGCCAAGGTGGTCGAAGCCGAATACCAGTTCCCCTACCTGGCGCATGCGGCGATGGAGCCGATGAACTGCCTGGTCAAGCTTTCCGATGATCGCTGCGAGATCTGGAACGGCGAGCAGTTCCAGACCGTGGATCAGGCATTGATCGGCGCCTACCTGGGCCTGCCGCCGGAGAAGGTGTCGCTGACCCAGCTCTACGCCGGGGGCAGCTTCGGTCGGCGTGCCTGCTCGGTGTCGGATTACCTGCTGGAGGCGGTTGCCATCACCAAGGCCGCGCGCGGCAAGGGCGTTAACGCGCCGGTGAAGATGGTCTGGACGCGCGAGGACGATACCCGTGGCGGTTACTTCCGGCCGTTGTACCTGCATCGTGCGCGCATTGGCCTCGATCAAGCCGGCAATCTGCAGGCCTGGCACAGTCGTGTCGTCGGCCAGTCGATCATCGCCGGCACCTCGCTGGAGCCGTTCATGGTCAAGGAAGGCATCGATCACACCTCGGTCGAAGGCCTCTCCAATCTGTCCTACAGCGTGCCCAACCTGCAGGTCGAGCTGAGCACGCCGACCAACATCAAGGTGCCGGTGCTGTGGTGGCGCTCGGTCGGTCATACCCACACCGGCTATGTGGCCGAAACCATGATCGACGAGGCGGCTGTTGCGGCGGGCCAGGATCCTTACGCCTTCCGCGATGCGCTGCTGGAGAAGCATCCGCGTCACCGTGGGGTGCTCAAGCTGGCGGCCGAACAGGCGGGTTGGGACAAGCCGCTGGCAGCGGGGGCGGACGGTGAGAAGCGTGGGCGTGGCATCGCCGTGCACGAGTCGTTCGGCTCCTTCGTGGCGCAGGTTGCCGAGGTGACGGTGAAGGCCGATGGCAGCTACCGTCTGGATCGCGTGGTGTGCGCGGTGGATTGCGGCATCGCCATCAATCCGGATGTGATCAAGGCGCAGATGGAGGGTGGCATCGGCTTCGCCCTGGCAGCGGCGCGGCACAGTGCGATCACCCTGAAGGAAGGGCGGGTGGAGCAATCCAACTTCCATGACTTCCAGGTGCTGCGCATGAACGAGATGCCCAAGGTCGACGTGCATATCGTGCCCTCGGCCGAGAAGCCGACCGGTGTGGGCGAGCCAGGCGTGCCGCCGCTGGCGCCGGCGTTGGCCAATGCGCTGTTCGCGGCCACCGGCGTGCGCCTACGCCAGCTGCCATTCCCGGCGCAGATCAAGGCCTGAGGCTGGCTGCAGCAAAAAAGCGCCCGGGCAATTGCCCGGGCGTTTTGGTTTGTGGGGGGAGCTGTGGGAGGCGCTTTAGCGGCGAGATTGCCGTACAGGTGTCGCGGCTAAAGCCCCTCCCACAGGGGCGCAGCTGTTTTCCAAGTGACGCTTTTAGGTAGGAGCCGCTTTAGCGGCGAGCTTTTGCGATTGATCGCGGCTGAAGCCGCTCCTACGGAGTCGTGTCAGTAGGGTGGGCTTTAGCCCACCAGACCAGCCGTGGTGGGCTGAAGCGGAGCGCCGCCCGGCCCACCCTACGAGTCTGTGGCCTCGATGCGCTCCGGGGATCAGGACGCACTTAGTCTGGTCGCCGACTCGATATCGCTGCAGTCCAACGGTGTTGGCGCATGGATCGACGCCCGGCGGTGCTTGAGCATGCCGCCGTCGCGTCGATTCAGGGCGGCGGTCATTTCGGCGAGTATGGCGGTGGCCACGCTTTCCGGCGTATCGCCGCCGATGTCCAGGCCGATGGGGTAGTGCAGGCGATCCAGCGCGGGCATGGGCGTGGCCTGTGCGCCAATCTCGCCCAGCAGGCGCTCGGTGCGCTCGCGCGGGCCGAGTTGGCCGACATACAGCGGCTCGCCCTGCACCACGCCGCCGAGCCAATGGCGATCCTGGCTGTAGCTGTGGGTCATCACCGCCACCAGGGCGCCGTCGGTCAACGGCTGCAGGGCGTAAGGCTGGCGCGTGTCCACGCTCAGTACCACATCGGCTTCGGGGAAGCGTTCGGCACGGGCGAAGTGGCTGCGGCCATCGACGACCGTGACATGCCAGTCCAGCAGCTTGGCCATATGCACCAATGGTTGCGCGTCGTGGCCGGCGCCGAAGATCACCAGGCGCCGTTGTGGCGGCAGGTATTCGCAGAACACCTCCACCTCGCCACGGCCGTCATGGTAGGTGCGCAGCGTCGAATGGCCCTGCGCCAGGGTGGTGATGAGATCCTCGCGCACCTGCTGATCCAGTGCTGTGTCCGGCAGTCGAGCGTCGTCCTGGCGTTGCGGATGCAGCATCAGGCGATCACCGACCTTGACCCGGGCATTGCGGTAGCTGGTGATGACCGTGGCCATGGCGCCGGCTTGGCCGCTTTCGCGCACCAGGCGCAGCAGGTCGAGTGCGGCCAGGGGTTGCTGCGCACTGTGGCGTTCGAGCAGGACGTAGACGGTACCGTTGCAGCCGAGGCCGAAGGTCAGCGCGGCGTCCTGATCGTCATCGTCGTCCTGGGTGGCGGTGCTGTAGCGACGGATTACCGCCTCGCCGCCATCGGTCAACCACCAGGCCTTCTGCGCCACTTCCGATTCCAGGCAGCCGCCGCTGATGGTGCCGACCGTGCCGCCGTACAGCGGGATCAGCATGCGCGCACCGGGGCGGCGATAGGCCGAGCCGGCGACCTTGACCACAGTGGCGAGCACGGCTTCGCCGCGATCGCGGTCGACGCTGGCGATGGCACTGAGCAGGGCGCTGGTTCCCGACAGCATGGGTGTTCTCCGGCAGGTGGATGGCGCGCCGCTGCGAGACGGCGCCCAGACTGCTTATCCTGCATGTCCCGGTGGATAAGGGTTAGGCCGATTCTGCGAGATTCTTGCCCGATCCTGCGCCGATATGCTGGAAGCGCTCGCCCAATCTGACGATGGTGGCGCGTTCGCTGCGGATGAAGTCGACGAAGGCCTGGGCCACCGGCGACAGGCGTCGGCCGCGAATATTGACCACGCACCAGCTACGTTGCAGCGGCAGTTCGACGACCGGCAGTTCGCGCAACAGGCCCTGCTGCAGTTCCAGGCGCACGGCATGACGTGGCAGCAAGGCCAGACCGAGGCCGGCCAGCACGGCTTCACGCTGGGATTCCATCGAGCCGATTTCCATGATCTGCGGGAAATGCGCACGCTTCTGGTGGCAATACTCCTCGCAGGCGCGGCGGGTGCCCGAGCCACTTTCGCGCACCAGCAGCGGGTAGGTGGTCAGATCCTGCAGTTGTAAGGCGGTGTGCTCACACAGCGGATGATCGGGCGGCGCCACGGCGATGATGGGGTTCTCGAGAAAGGGCATGAAATCCAGTGCCATGTCCTGCGGCACCTGGCTCATGATCATCAGGTCGTCGCGACTCAGGGTCAGGCGGCGTACCACCAGCGCGTGATTGACCACCGTCAGATTGAGGCTGACTTCCGGGTAACGACGGCGAAATTCGGCGAACAGGTGGGGTACGAAATACTTCGCGCTGGACTCCACGCACAGGTTGAGCTGGCCTTGCAGCGAGCCCTGCAGGTCGGACAGCTGCATATCCAGGCTTTCCAGGCGGCCGAAGATATCGCTGCTGGCGCGGCGTAGCGCCTCGGCGGCCTCGGTCAGGTAGAGCTTCTTGCCGACGTACTCGAACAACGGCTGGCCGACCAGCTCTTCGAGTTGGCGAATCTGCAGGCT
This sequence comes from Pseudomonas sp. FG29, assembly GCF_057809355.1. Lineage (NCBI taxonomy): Bacteria > Pseudomonadati > Pseudomonadota > Gammaproteobacteria > Pseudomonadales > Pseudomonadaceae > Pseudomonas > Pseudomonas sp. FG29. The sequence continues at coordinate 64,739 of NZ_JBMDJU010000023.1, forward strand.
CACGGCCGGCTGGGTCAGCGCCATCTCGTCGGCGGCGCGGCTGTAGGAGCCGTGTTCGCACACGGCGCGGAACACCTGAAGCTGGCGCAGGGTCATGCGCAGCAGGGTTTTACGCACGTTTTCATCCTCGTTCGGTCAGTTCATAAGTAATTACTTATGCACGATCAAATAATTATTCATTTTTGTTAATTCGTATAGCCGGATAGGGTTTCACCACGTTTTGCAACCAACTGTTGCAGCGGCCCTTGCAGCTCTGCGCTGAGGATTGGATCGTGATAAGAAAAATACTGATCGCCAACCGTGGTGAGATTGCCGTCCGCATCGTGCGGGCCTGCGCCGAAATGGGCATCCGCTCGGTGGCCATCTATTCCGACGCCGACCGTCATGCCCTGCACGTCAAGCGTGCCGACGAAGCGCATAGCATCGGTGATGACCCGCTGGCCGGCTATCTGAACCCGCGCAAGCTGGTCAATCTGGCCGTGGAAACCGGCTGCGATGCGCTGCATCCGGGCTATGGCTTCCTCTCCGAAAACGCCGAACTGGCGGAAATCTGCGCCGAGCGCGGGATCAAGTTCATCGGTCCGAGCGCCGAAGTGATCCGTCGCATGGGCGACAAGACCGAAGCCCGCCGCAGCATGATGGCCGCTGGCGTGCCCTGCACGCCGGGTACCGAAGGCAACGTCGCCGACCTGGCCGAGGCCCTGCGTGAAGCCGAGCGCATCGGCTATCCGGTGATGCTCAAGGCCACATCCGGTGGTGGTGGTCGCGGCATTCGTCGTTGCAACAGCCGCGAGGAACTGGAACAGGCCTACCCGCGCGTCATCTCCGAGGCGACCAAGGCTTTCGGCAGCGCCGAAGTCTTCCTGGAAAAATGCATCGTCAACCCGAAGCACATCGAGGCGCAGATCCTCGCCGACAGCTTCGGCAACACCGTGCACCTGTACGAGCGTGACTGCTCGATCCAGCGCCGCAACCAGAAGCTCATCGAGATTGCCCCGAGCCCGCAGCTCACCCCCGAGCAGCGCGCCTATATCGGTGACCTGGCCGTGCGCGCCGCGCAGGCCGTGGGTTACGAGAACGCCGGTACCGTGGAGTTCCTGCTCGCCGAGGGCGAGGTGTACTTCATGGAGATGAACACCCGGGTGCAGGTGGAACACACCATCACCGAGGAAATCACCGGTATCGACGTCGTGCGTGAGCAGATCCGCATCGCCTCGGGTTTGCCGCTGTCGGTCAAGCAGGAAGACATCATCCATCGCGGTTATGCCCTGCAGTTCCGCATCAACGCCGAGGATCCGAAGAACAACTTCCTGCCCTCGTTCGGTAAGATCACCCGCTACTACGCGCCCGGCGGCCCCGGCGTGCGCACCGACACGGCGATCTACACCGGCTACACCATTCCGCCCTACTACGACTCGATGTGCCTGAAGCTGATCGTCTGGGCCCTGACCTGGGAGGAGGCGCTGGATCGCGGCCTGCGCGCTCTGGATGACATGCGTGTGCAGGGCGTGAAGACCACCGCCCCGTACTACCAGGAAATCCTGCGCAACGGCGAATTCCGTAGCGGCCAGTTCAACACCAGCTTCGTCGAAAGCCATCCGGAACTGACCCAGTACTCGATCAAGCGCAACCCGTCGCACCTGGCCATCGCCATCGCTACCGCCATTGCCGCCCACGCCGGCCTGTAGGGGACACCATGAACAAGAAGATCACGATCACCGATACCATCCTGCGCGACGCGCACCAGTCCCTGCTGGCCACCCGCATGCGCACCGAGGACATGCTGCCGATCTGCGAGAAGCTCGATCGCGTCGGCTACTGGTCGCTGGAAGTCTGGGGCGGCGCTACCTTCGACGCCTGCGTGCGCTTCCTCAAGGAAGACCCGTGGGAGCGCCTGCGCCAGCTCAAGGCTGCGCTGCCCAATACCCGCCTGCAGATGCTCCTGCGCGGGCAGAACCTGCTCGGCTACCGTCACTACAGCGACGATGTGGTACGTGCCTTCGTCGCCAAGGCCGCGGTCAACGGCATCGACGTGTTCCGCATCTTCGATGCGATGAACGACGTGCGTAACCTGCGCGTGGCCATCGAAGCGGTCAAGGCCGCCGGCAAGCATGCCCAGGGCACCATCGCTTACACCACCAGCCCGGTGCACACCATCGACGCCTTCGTCGAACAGGCCAAGCAGATGGCCGCCATGGGCGTCGACTCCATCGCCATCAAGGACATGGCCGGCCTGCTCACGCCTTACGCCACCGGCGATCTGGTCAAGGCGCTGAAGGATGCCCTGCCGCTGGACGTGGTGGTGCACTCCCACGATACCGCCGGCGTGGCCAGCATGTGCCAGCTCAAGGCTGTGGAGAACGGTGCTGACCGTATCGACACCGCCATCTCCAGCATGGCCTGGGGCACCAGCCACCCGGGTACCGAATCGATGGTCGCCGCGCTGCGCGGCACGCCCTTCGACACCGGCCTGGATCTGGAACTGCTGCAGGAGATCGGCCTGTACTTCCATGCCGTGCGCAAGAAGTACCACCAGTTCGAAAGCGAATTCACTGGCGTCGACACCCGCGTACAGGTCAACCAGGTTCCGGGCGGGATGATTTCCAACCTGGCCAACCAGTTGAAGGAGCAGGGCGCGCTGAACCGCATGGGCGAAGTGCTGGAAGAGATTCCGCGCGTGCGTGCCGACCTCGGCTTCCCGCCGCTGGTCACGCCGACCTCGCAGATCGTCGGCACCCAGGCGTTCTTCAACGTGCTGGCCGGCGAGCGCTACAAGACCATCACCAACGAGGTGAAGCTGTATCTGCAGGGCCGCTACGGCAAGGCGCCGGGCAAGGTCGACGAGGAGCTGCGCAAGCACGCCATCGGCAACGAAGAAGTCATCGACGTACGCCCGGCCGACCTGCTCAAGCCGGAAATGGCCAAGCTGCGCGAGGAAATCGGCGCCCTGGCCAAGTCCGAAGAGGACGTGCTGACCTTCGCCATGTTCCCGGACATCGGCCGCAAATTCCTCGAGGAGCGCGCCGCCGGCACCCTGACCCCGGAAGTGCTGCTGCCGATCCCGCAGGGCGGCGCTGCCGCCCCGGTGGGTGGCGAAGGCGTGCCGACCGAGTTCGTGGTCGATGTGCACGGCGAGAGCTACCGCGTCGACATCACCGGTGTCGGCGTCAAGGGCGACGGCAAGCGCCACTTCTACCTGTCCATTGATGGCATGCCGGAAGAAGTGGTGTTCGAGGCGCTCAACGAATACGTCGCTGGCGGTGCCAGTGGTAAACGCAAGCAGGCCAGCGCGCCGGGCGATGTCTCCACCACCATGCCGGGCAACATCGTCGATGTGCTGGTCAAGGAAGGGGACGTGGTCAAGGCGGGTCAGGCCGTGCTGATCACCGAAGCGATGAAGATGGAAACCGAAGTACAGGCGCCGATCGCCGGTACCGTCAAGGCCGTGCATGTGGCCAAGGGCGACCGTGTGAACCCGGGCGAAGTGCTGGTGGAAATCGAAGGTTAACCTCAGGAGCCCGGCCTGTTGGATGGGCAAGTTTGACGGGGCGTAATCCGGGCTCCTTTTTTATTCAGGGGCGTCTCGTACGAGGCGCTCCAGGGTTGAGACCCAGGAGCCGCAAGGCTCCTTTTTTTACCCGCTTTCTACGGCCATGCCCCAGGTGCGCGAGCACAGCGCGGGCGATCAGCACCGCCTGGCGCGGGGCATGGTCTTTTCCTTCTGGTCGGCCGGAGCCTTGCGCTCCGGCCGACGCATTTCAGCTCTGCGCGAAGCGCGCGCGGGGCGTGGCCATCGGCGTCTTGTCGCCATCGAGCGGCAGGAAGCTGCCCAGCTCGGCGTCATAGGCCTTGATCTGGCTGGTTTCGATGTCATACACCCAGCCATGGATGAACAGTTGGCCGCGCGCCAGCTTGGCCGCCACCGACGGGTGGGTGCACAGGTGGTTGAGCTGAGCGACCACGTTCTCTTCGGTCAGCACGGCCAGGGCTTCCTGGTCGCTGCTGCAATTGCAGTTCTCCGCCACCACGGTGCGCGCCACTTCGGCATGCCGCAGCCAGGCCTTGACCGTGGGCATGGTCTCCAGCGACGCCGGGTTGAGCACGGCCTTCATCGCGCCACAGTCGGAGTGGCCGCAGACCACGATGTGCTGCACGCCCAGGGCCATCACCGCGTATTCGATGGCGGTGGAAACGCCGCCCATCATTTGCCCGTAGGCCGGCACCACGTTACCGACGTTGCGGTTGACGAACAGGTCGCCCGGCGAGCTCTGCGTGATCAGCTCAGGCACCACGCGCGAGTCGGCGCAGGTGATGAACATGGCGCGGGGGTTTTGCGCGGTCGCCAGCTTCTTGAACAGCTCTTCCTGCTGCGGGAACACCTCGTTGCGAAAGCGTTTGAAGCCTTCGACGATGTTGTGCAGGGCCTGCTCGGCGGTTTCCTCGCCCTCGTGGGTCTGAAGCGGAATGACTTTGTGTTTGTAAGGCATGCGCTAAACCTCGTCGTTATCGAAAAATACGCTGCTAGAACGACAGCCGCAGCGGGGTGCGAGTCACACGCAAGTGTCGCCTTCCATACGCTGAGCGACAACCGGCGGACTCGTTTCGATGCCGCAAGGCAGATCCAGATAACCCGGCATAGGGTCAGAGTAGGCTCAATTGCGCACCGGGCGGGCAGAACTGCGAACAATTCAGCACCACGCGTTCGCGTTTATCCAGGCCGAACTTGCGCCGCGCCAGGCGAAAGCGCTGTTGCAGCAGGTCGGCGAACTGACCTTCGCCGCGCATGCGACTGCCGAAGCGGCTGTCGTAATTCTTCCCGCCACGGCTTTGGCGAATCAGGCTCATGACGTGCTCGGCGCGCTCGGGGAAATGCACCTGCAACCATTCCTCGAACAGCCCGGCGATCTCCAGCGGCAGGCGCAGCAGCACGTAGCCGGCCGAGTGCGCGCCGGCATCGGCAGCGGCTTCGAGCAGGGCCTCCAGCTCCATGTCGTTGATCATGGGGATCATCGGCGCGCACATCACGCTCACCGGCACGCCAGCCTCGTGCAGCGTGCGCATGGCGCGCAGGCGTGCCGCTGGGGCAGCGGTGCGCGGCTCCATAATGCGTTTGAGGTCGTCGTCCAGGGTCGTCAGGCTGAAGGCCACACTGACCAGGTTGTGGCTGGCCAGCTCGCTGAGCAGGTCGAGGTCGCGCAGGATCAGCGAGCCCTTGGTGATGATGCTCAGCGGGTGCTTGTAGCGCAGCAGGATTTCCAGGGCCTGGCGGGTCAGGCGTTGTTCACGCTCGATCGGCTGGTAGGCATCGGTGTTGATGCCCAGGGCGATGGGCTGTGGCACGTAGCCGGGTTTCTGCAGTTGTTCTTCCAGGCGTTCGGCCAGGTTGGTCTTGGCGATCAGCCGGGTTTCGAAGTCGATGCCGGGCGACATGTCCCAATAGGCATGGGTCGGCCTGGCGAAGCAGTAGATGCAGCCGTGCTCGCAGCCTCGGTAGGGGTTTACCGAGCGGTCGAAGCCGACGTCCGGTGAGTTGTTGCGAGTGATCGCCGTCTTCGCCTGCTCCTTGCGTACTTCCGTGGCGCGGCTCGGCGGGGTTTCGTCCTGATACCAGCCGTCGTCTTCCTGCTGCGAGCGGGTGGGCGCATAGCGGTTATGCGGGTTGCTGGCGGTGCCGCGACCGCGCGGCGGAATGGGTGCAGGCATAGGTTTGATCCGATAAATACTGTATGCATGAACAGTATATCGGTTGCCGGGTCTGCGCCAGTGCTGAGCGTCGCTCAGTCTTCTTCTTCGACGGGAGGCGGCGCTGGTGTGAAGGGCTCGATCACGTACTGACGGCCATGAAGGCGGCAATCCTCGAGCGTGCCGTTGGCATCGCGCAGGGTCACGAGGAAGGTGCTGCCCTGCGGATCGTCGGCGTCGATCACTCCGGTCTGCAGGTTGATCGCCTTGTTGAGGTACCACTCGAATTCATCGTCTGCCCAGTCGCTGCCGCCATGCCAGCGCAGGATCAGGCCACCCTCGCGCCAGTGCACGGAGGCGAACGCCATGTCATCCGGCCAGCGGTAGCCGACCATGCAGAAGTGGTTGCGGCTGCCATAGGCCTTTTTTGACTGCAGCAGGACGCGCAGTTCCGGTTCCGGGTTCTGGTAGGGCGGAGTCGTGGCGGTATCGAAGCGGGCGGTCATCCCGGCGTAGATCGAAGGGCCGAAATCAGTGGCTATGGCGAGCGGCGCGGCACCGAGCAGGGCCGCGCCGATCAGGTGTGCGAGAGGGCGCATAAACATCCTTGTGAGCGTGGATAACGCCCTGCACGCTAGCGCATCCCCGTTGGCTTCAGGAAGCGGTCTTGGCGTCGATCACTTCACATTCCGGGCGGCGCGCATAACGCTGCGCCAGCACCGCACAGACCATCAGCTGAATCTGGTGGAACAGCATCAGCGGCAGGATCAGCACACCGATGCTGCTGCCGGCGAACAGCACCTGGGCCATGGGCACGCCGGTGGCCAGGCTCTTCTTCGAGCCGCAGAAGAGAATGGTGATGCGATCTTCCAGGTTGAAGCCCAGCCATTTGCCGAGCAGGTGGGTGAGTACCAGCGCCAGGGCCAGCAGCACGCAGCAGGCCAGAATCAGTGCCAGCAGGGTGATCAGCGGCACCTCCTGCCATAGGCCGCCGATCACTGCCGCGCTGAAGGCGGTGTAGACCACCAGCAGGATCGAGCTCTGGTCGACGTACTTCAGCCAGGTCTTGTTCTTGTTCACCCAGCCGCCGATCCAGCGCTGGGCGATCTGCCCGAGCACGAAGGGCAGCAGCAGTTGCAGGCTGATCTTGCCGATGGCATCGAGGGTCGAGCCGTTATCGCCATGCACGCCCATCAGGAAGGCCACCAGCAGCGGCGTGACGAAGATGCCCAGCAGGCTGGAGGCCGCTGCGCTGCAGATCGCTGCCGGGATATTGCCGCGGGCCAGCGAGGTGAAGGCGATGGCCGATTGCACCGTGGCCGGCAGGGCGCACAGGTAGAGCATGCCCATGAACAGCTCGGTGCCCAGCAGCGGCTCCAGCAGCGGGCGCAGCAGCAGGCCGAGCAAGGGGAAGACGATGAAGGTGCAGGAGAACACCAACAGATGCAGACGCCAGTGGCCGGCACCGGCGACGATCGCCTGGCGCGACAGCTTGGCGCCATGCAGGAAGAACAGCAGGGCGATGGCCAGGTCGGTGATCCATTCGAAGACTGTGGCGATCTGGCCGCTGGCCGGTAGCAGCGTGGCGGTCAGCACCACGGCGAGCAGGGTGAGGGTGAAGTTGTCGGGCAGCAGGCGGGAGCGGGCCATGAGCGATATCCGGTTATTGTCAGACGGGCCCGGCCACTCTAGCCTGAGTGGCATCGACCGACTAACGCCATCAGGCCAGAGAATGTCGCTTAACGGACAAAACCCGCTACCCGAACGCGCGGTACCGCGCCTGCCGCACCTGCCCAGGCCGCTCTATGCGCGCAACGAGTCCCTGGCCCTGGCGGTCAGCACGCCGCGCCACAGCCACCCCTGGGTGCAGCTTTCCTATGCGCTGGAAGGCGTGCTGCACGTGCACAGCGCCGCCGGTCGTTTCGTCGCGCCGCCGCAGCGGGCCATCTGGATTCCCGCCGATCTCGAGCATGAGGTGATCAGCTCGCCGGGCACCGAGATGCGCAGCCTGTATATCGACTGCTCTGTCAGTGCCTGGGCGCCATCGCGTTGCCGTGTACTGGCCATCGACAGCCTGACCCGCGAGCTGATCCGCAGCTTCTGCGAGCTACCGGTGGAATACGACGAGCAGGGCGCCGAGGGGCGTCTGGCGCAGGTACTGCTGGATCGGTTGCGTGCTGCCCAGGAAGTGGGGCTGTCCCTGCCGTTGCCGCAGGATGCGCGGCTGCTGCGCTTGTGCCGGGCCTTGCAGGGGCAGCCGGACGACAATCGCAGCCTGACACAATGGAGCCAGGCGCTTGGCGCCTCGGAGAAAACTCTGAGCCGCCTGTTCCTGCGTGAAACCGGCCTGACTTTCCGCGCCTGGCGCCAGCGCCTGCGCCTGCTGCATGCGCTGGAACCGCTGCAGCGCGGCGAGCGCGTCACCGACGTGGCGCTGGCCTGCGGCTACGACTCTACCTCGGCTTTTATCGCCGCCTTTCGCCAACAGTTTGGTGAGACGCCGGGGGAGTTCTTTCGTGGTTGATGTGGCTCGCGATCAGTAGGGTGGGTTAGCCGCCTACCAGAGCGCGGGTAAAGGCTGCCAGAGGGATTGCGGCGTAACCCACCATCGGTGTAGGCAGGAAACTCCGCTTGGTGGGTTACGCGGCGCGTGGATTTCTTCACCGCTGCAAGATCAGCGCTTGGCGCCGCTAACCCACCCTTGTATTTTGTTTTTGCTCAAGTCGCTCTTGAGCACAAGGCACCCGGAT